>JACRCY010000322.1 GCA_016218785.1 Deltaproteobacteria bacterium | reverse complement strand
GTTTCGACGAGATGGGGGTGAACTCGGAGATCGGAGCTCTCGGCCGGGCCCCGGCGTCCCTCGGGGAGACCGCTTCCCGCGCCCGGTGGGTCCGGGGCCCCCAGGCCGACAAACAGCCCGCGGGACCCACCGGCAATGAGGTTTGCCATTCGGTTGCCACAAAGTAGCCGGATCGCGTCCCGCAGGACCCCCGGTGCGAGGTGCATGTAGCGCAGGGTGACGTTGAGCGAGGTGTGCCCGGCGAGCTCCTGGATCGCCTTCGGCGGCGCCCCTTTCATCGCCAGGTGCGAGCAGAACGTGTGGCGCAGGGGGTGCCAGCCGACGATCCTGAGCCCCGCTCGCCTGCACGCGCGGCTCAGGCCGGCCTTCATCACGTTGCGCGTCCAGGCTGCACCGTCTGCCCCGCAGAACACCCGCGGACCCCGCAGGTGACGTTGCGCCCGCAGCGCGTCCGCCAGGCGGTCGGTGAGGGGCACCGTCCGCGAGCGTCCGCCCTTCGGCCCGCCGAGCTGGCCGTGCCACTCCGAGTGCATGACCGTCAGCACGCCCGCCTTCAGGTCGACGTCCTCCCACGCCAGGGCGATGATCTCGCCCAGGCGCAGGCCGGCGTCGCCCCCCACCAGAGCGGCCGCCGCCCACTCCGGCTCCGCCTGGGCCGTAGCCAGCAGACGCTCGTACTCCTCGAAGTCGAGGAAGTCGAACCTCTGCGGCTGCAGCTTGAGCAGCTTCACGGCGGGCACCGTCTCGACCACCCCGACCTCCCGAGCGTAACGGATGATCTTGCTCAATACGGCGAGCGTGTTGTTGACGGTCTTCCGGCTCTTCTCGGCGTCGAGCATCTTGGCCTTCAGCCCCTCGACGTGGCGCACTGTGATCTCCGACAGCCGCATCGGCCCGAAGGCCGGGCGCAGGTGGTGCTTGAGGATGCTGGCCTTGGCCGTCTGCTCGGACGGCCGGTTGTTCGCACGCGCGTACCCCAACGGGCGACGACCATGCAGGCGCCGCTCCAGGAGGGCTGCTCGATTCCTCGGAATCTTCACGCTGGCTCCACGTTGTCTCTGACGATCCCTGGTAGCGTGAGGACAGGTCCACGCACACTCGGCACGTTGCAGCGAGACAGAAACGTGGGTGACTGCGAGCCAACCGAGCAGGGCTCCGAACGATTCCGGAAATCGTTCGCCTGCGCCGCAGCCACTGCGGTGGTGGGGTGGGGGGCCCTGTACGCCGTGACCATGTCCCGCACCGGCGCGCTGCCGCCCTCGATCACCTTGCTCTACAACCTCCCAATCTCGGTGGTCTTCCTCACGCTCGGCTTCGAGCTCGCGCTGTCGCTGGAACTGCAGGCGCTCCGTCGCAGTCTCGTCAGGCTTGCACCCTTCCTCGCAGTCTGGCTCCTGGGCCTGGTGCTCCTGTGGCTTCGCCTGGGCCGCCTCCGCATCAACGTCAGCGGCCACATGGCCTGGCTCTCCATGATGCTGGCGCATGCGGTCATGCGACGGGCTCCGGTCTGGCTTCTGGCGCTGGTCGGGCTCGTGTTCGTCGAATGCGCTTGGTTCAACTTCGTCTGGTTCCACGGCACCAGCGGGCGAAACGGCCTGTTGGCGGGTGTTCTCTTGGCAGCGCTTCTCCTCGTGGTCGAGCGTGTCGGACTGCGGCGAGGGTAGCTGCTACCTGCGCGGTTCCGTGGCCCGGCTGGAGACGAGCGGCGCGGAGCGCGGGCTGCCGAGCGGCGCGAACGCGGGTCAGTCGTTACCCGAAGCGCCGAATGCTGTTGGGCTGTGGCCGAGCCGACAGTCGCGCACGGCGCGACCCAGATCCCGCGCTTCGCGAGGCGCGTCTCCACGCTGGCCGACGGCAGCAGGGGGCTCTCCCTCGAGACCTCGGTCGGCGGCCGCTTTCTTGCGTCCATGCGGTGCCCGGCGGCCGCGCGTGCGGACCCGCCCCGGGGCAGGAGGTCGCGTCATGACCGGCGTCCGCATCGCCGATGCCGGAGCTGTCGCCGACGAGGTCCACCAGGAATGTCAGGGCGGCGCGGACTGGTATGTGGGCACGGCGAGCGATCCGCGGCACCGTCTCGCGCTGCTCCACAACGTCGATCTCGAGGCTGGCCGGTACGTGATCGTGAAATGCACGGAGGCAGGCGTGGCGCTGGCCGCCGCCCGGCTGCTGCGCGACGAGCACGGTTACCAGGGCGCGCCCGGCTCCGGCGGTCCCGACTGCGTGTACCTCTACGTCTACGCCGTGACCGCCGACACTCGGCAGCTGGGGTAGCGAGGCTATTCCCGCGGCGGCCGGCCGTGGCGGGTGGGTGGCAGTGCCGACCGGCGCAGCAGGGTGCCCGGTCGCACGCCGAGGGCCTCGGCGAGCCACACCAGGGTCACCACGCCGAAGTTGGTCCTCCCGCGCTCGATCCGCTGGAGGTGTCGCAGCTCCAGGTCGGCGCGCTCTGCCAGCTGCGCCTGGCTGAGGCCCAGCTGCGCGCGCTGCGCCCGCACGTTGGCGGCAATGCTGGCGAGGACATCGCTGGCGGCACGGGCACGCATCGGTGATCCAGCCGGAACATCGGCGGCTCCCTGGCGCAGCTTGAGTCGTCCGCCGACGTCCTCGAAGCCGCGGGAGGAAGCCGTCCAATCAGTCGTTTTCTGCCGCCGGTGACCTGCGCGACACTGTGGGGGCCTCGGGCTCCCGACACGGAATCCTACCTTCGAGCGGTCCCGAAAGAGGGGTGGCGTGACCCGGACGGCGGAAGCCCGCGACATCCTCATCCTGGATGACGAGTTGGCGATCACCCGGGCGCTGCGCCGGCTGCTGGGCATGCGTCACCGGGTGCGTTGTGCGGCCACGCCGGCCGAGGCCCTGGCGCTCATCGAGGCGCGCTTGCCCGACGTGCTGCTGAGTGACTACCAACTGGCCGAGGTGACCGCGGATGCGTTCCTCCGGCAGGTGAAGGCGCGGTGGCCGTCGATCAGGTGCATCCTGCACTCGGCCTCGCAGCGGGACCGGTGGACGGGCCTGCTCGAGGACGGCGTTCTCGACGCGGTGTTGCTGAAACCCGCGTCGGTCCCCGAGCTCCTGGCGCTGGTCGAGTCCCGGCCTCGATGACGGGGTAGAGGTCGGGGCGCCACCGGTACCGCGGACGCCACGGGTCACGCCGCCGGCCCGCTGTAGGGGCGCGTCCCACCGTGGCGACTACCGCGTTTCCGGCGTCGGGAGCACCATGGAAGTGGTGAGCCCGATCCCCCGCACGCCCCCGCAGCCCCACGCGGGCGACTCCCTCATCGATCGTTGTCGCGCGGGCGACCGCCGCGCGCTGCGGGAGCTGTTCGACCTCCACCTCGAGCGCGTGCGCCGCATCCTGCGGCGGCTCCTGGGGAACCACCCGGACCTCGACGACCTCACCCAGACGGTGTTCATCGAGTGCTTCCGGTCGCTGCACTCCTACCGCGGCGAGGCGCTCTTCGGGACGTGGCTGTCGCGCATCTGCGTGCGGACCGCCCAGCGGCGCTTCGGCGACCGGGTCCGCGCGCCCGTGAGCCTCGAAGTGTGCACCGCCGACGAGCCGGGCGAGGATCCGCGACCGTCGCTCGAGCGCCGCGACCAGCTCCGGCGGCTCGGAGCCATCGTCAGCGCGCTCCCCCCCAAGCTCCGCGTGGCCTACGTCCTGCACGTGATCGAGGGCCACACGCTCAACGAGACCGCGGCCATCCTGTCGCGGTCGACGGCGCTCGTGACCCTGCGCGTGCGCGCGGCGCAGCGCGAGATCGAGCGACGAGTCCAGGAAGACCCGGGGCTGCGCCCACTCCTCGAGCCGGAGGCTGGACGATGAGGTGTCGACGCGTCGAAGGCCGGGCGGTGGCGCTGCTGCGCGAGGAGCTGGACGCGGTCGAGACGCTGGCGGTCAACGCGCACCTCGAAGTCTGCGCCGCCTGCCGCGTCCGGCTCGCGCGGGCCGGGCGGCTGCAGGCCCACCTCGAGGCGCTGCCGCTGCCGGCCCTCGGCGCGGCCCGCCGGGACCGGCTCCGCGAACGAACCTTGGCGGCGCTCGACGACGGTGCCGCTGCCGGCCCGTCCTTCCCGTGGCGGCGTCTCGGAGCAGCTGCCGGCGTGGCCGCGCTGGTGGCGGGCCTCGTGCTCTGGCTCTGGCCACGCCCGAGCCCCCCTCCGCCGGGGCCGGCTGCTCCCGGGCCGGCCGCGGTGGCGGCGCCCGGGCCGGTGGCCCCGTCCCCGGGGCTGCGCCCCGCTCCCGTCCACGCGGCCTGCGCCGAGGGCGTCTGGACGACACCGTGCCGGCGCGTGACCGGCGCCACCGGGGTGCGGGCCGACCTGCCCGCAGCGGCCGACCTCTGGCTGGAGCCCGACTCGGTCGTCGCCTTCGAGCGCGCCGCCGCCGCGACGCGGTTCCACCTCGAACGGGGTCGGATCCTGGCCCGGGTGCACCCTCGCCCCGCCGGATCGTCGTTCGTCGTGGCGGCGGGGGACATGGTCGTGACGGTGCGCGGCACGCTGTTCGCGGTCGCGCGCCGCGAGCAGCGCGTCCAGGTCGACCTCGTCGAGGGCACCGTGACCGTCACCGTCCCCACCGGCGACCGGGCGCTCGCGGCCGGCCAGCGGGCCGTGTTCGCGGCGGGCCAGCTCGAAGTCGAGCCGCTCGCAGCGGCCCGGGCGGCCGCAGACCTCGCCCGGCTGCCGGCGGCGCCGGCCTCCACCGCCGCTCCGACCCCGCCCGCGGGCTCGCCCGAGCGCTACTACCGTCGGGCCGAGGCCGCCCGTCGCGCCGGTCGCAGCGCCGAGGCCGCGCAGGCGTATCGCGGGATCCGCCGCCTCTTTCCGGGCACGGCCGCGGCCGCGAACGCCAGCCTGGCCCTGGGCGATCTCTACCTCGGCCCCCTCCACCGCCCGGCGGCGGCGCTGCACTCGTACGACGAGGCCCTGGCCGGTCGGCCGGCGGGCGCGGTGCACGAGGAGGCCCTGGCGGGCCGGGCTCGGGCGCTGAGGGCGCTGGCCCGGCCCGATCAGACGCGGGCCGCGGCGGCCGCGTACCTGCGGCATCACCCCGCCGGCATTCACTCGCAGGAGATGCGGGCGCTCGCCCGCTGAGGGTCACGATGCGGCGCGCGCGCGGATCCTGGATGCCCGTCGTTCTGGCGCTCGGGCTCGGCTGTCACTCGACGACCAGCCTCACCGGCACTCCCGACGGCGCGGCGGACGCCCCCGCGGGCGACGCGGTCACGACGTCCGAGGGCGGCCCGCCGCCGCTGCCCGGACTGCTCGCCATCACCGTGGCCCCGGCCGACCGGGTCGTCGAGCTCGCCGACGGCGCCACGCAGGTAGTCGAGTACGCGGCCACCGGGAGCTTCGCGGACGGACACTCCGCGGACATCACCGCGTCCGTGACCTGGGGCGTGGACAACGCCGAGCCGGGCGACATCGACGCGGCGGGCCGCTACACGGCCAACGGCGACCGGGGCGGCGCGGTCCAGGTCAGCGCCGCCAACGGGGGGGTGCGCGGCGTCACCAGCCTCACGGTGATCGTGCACCACACGATCCCGGCCGGCAACGTGCCCGCCACGGCCTTCGCCGCGGCCAAGCCGCGCGACACGACGACGACCGCCCGCCTCCCGACCGTCGTCTACCCGACCCACGAGACGCGCTTCCCGCGCAACCTCTACCGCGTGCTCTTCCAGTGGCAGAAGGGCGGCGGCGCGCTGTTCCACCTCCGCTTCGCCAGCGCCCTCGGCACCCTCGACGTCTACACCGACGGCAGCGCCTGCCCCGCGCCCGCCGGGCTCGACAAGTGCGTCAAGACCGGCGGCGCCTGCTGGCAGCCGGACGAGACGCAGTGGGGCTGGGTCGCGGGCACCAACGCCGGGGGCTCCGTCGAGCTCACGGTTGAGGAGGTCGCGACCGAAGGGGAAGCGACGGTCTTCGCCGCCGCGCCCATCACGCTGCGCTTCTCGAAGAGCCGCGTCGAGGGCGCGATCTTCTACTGGTCCACGACGGCGGCGGGCGTGCGGCGCGCGACCGTGTCCGACGCGCGGCCCGAGGATTTCTTCGCGCCGGCGACGGTCTACTACCCCGACGGCAAGACCGTCGGCACCTGCGTCGCCTGCCACGTGGTGTCGCGCTCCGGCCAGCGGCTCGCGGCGCAGGTCAACCACGTCCTCGGCGAGATCTCCGTGGTGAGCCCGTACCCGCCCATCATCGACTGGACCGCGGCGCCGCAGATCAAGATCGGGTGGGCGACCTTCTCGCCCGACGACACCATGCTCGTGACCGCGACCAACGGAGTGCTCACCCGCCGCAACGCCGACACCGGCGCCGCCCTGGAGACCATCGATCTCGGTGCCAGGTTCGGCACGACGCCCGACTGGGCGCCCGACGGCCACCAGGTCGCGTTCACGTACTCGACGCAGAACAAGGACCGCGGGGTCACCGCCGCCAGCGTCGCGGTCGTCCCCTGGGACGGCAGCGCCTTCGGCCCGCCGCAGCCGATCGTCCCCTCGAGCGGCGCCACCGACGACAACTACTACCCGCAACACTCGCCCGACTCCCAGTGGCTCGCCTTCGTGAAGTCGCCCAGGACCATGGAGAAGGATCCGGACGCGCAGCTCCACCTCGTGACCGCGGCCGGGGGCCCGCCCATCCCGCTCGCGCGCGCCAACACGCTCGTCGGCACGGCCACGGTCGCGACCGGCATCGCCAACAACATGCCCACCTGGGCGCCCTCGACCGATCCCACCATGCAGTGGGTGGCGTTCACCAGCCGACGCGCCTACGGGTTCGTGCTCCCCGCCCAGCAGCAGCTCCAGATCTGGGTCGCCGCCGTCGATCTCGCGCAGGCCGCCGCCGGGGCGGACCCGAGCGATCCGGCCTTCCGGCTGCCGTTCCAGGATCACTGCGAGAACAACCACCTGCCGTACTGGGTCAAGGACGTGACCCACCCGCCGCCGCAGCCCGACGGCGGGCTCCCCGACGGCCCCGCATGCGTGCCGAGCGGGGGGAGCTGCGACGTCCCGCCGTTCGCCTGCTGCGAGCCTGCCGAGTACTGCCTGCCGGGCGACGGGGGCTACGTGTGCCAGGCCGACATCGGTTAGCGCCCGAGGCGCCGTCGCGAGGGCCACGAGGCCCTTTGCGGCGCGCATTGGACAGTACGGCAGATTACACAGAATCCATGCTAGTATGAATCGTGCCTGGAGGATGATCATGCGGCTCGCTCGCGCGGCCGGGGGGTCCCTGGTGCTGCTGGCGCTCCTGCTCCCCGCGCCGGTCGTGGCCCAGACCACGCAGTTCCAGAGTGGCAGCCTGATCATCCCCATGGACACGGACTACCAGGGCCAGGGGATGCTCAAGGCGTTCGGCCTCCTGTACCAGCTCCTCAAGGCCGACGTCCCCGTGAGCTGGGCGATCCGGCCGGGCAAGCGAGTCTGTTGCCCCGCCGACGCCGACTACCTGACCGCGACGCTCGATTTCTCGGCGACCGGCGTGGACGAGCGGACCGGGGCGGCCGTCGCCGACCATGGCTACCGCGGGGGCCCCTTCATCATCGACGCGGCCGACTACGCGGCCGCGAAGAGCGTCATCACCGCCTGGTGGGCCAGCAACGCCAACCAGCCCGTCGTGCACCGGGCGACTGCGGCCTTCACCGCGCCGATCAACCGCACCATGACAGCGGCGCCGAAGATCGCCGTCTTCGACGACGGCAACGCGAACATCGCGATCGGCTACCTCAACGCCGCGGGCATCCCCGACAGCAACGGGAATCCCTGGCCGGCCGCCAGCCCCGACCTGCTCAACCTGGAAGAGGTGGCCGGCGGCCCCAACCCCGCCGGCGACCAGTACGGGACCGACCACGACGGCAAGCTGTTCGACGCGCGCGGCCTGCCGGTCTTCTGCGAGATCATGAGCATGCACTGGAACTGCGCCACCACCGAGTGCGACCCGAACAACAGCAACACGACCCACGCCGCCAAGCTCCAGACCGCGGTCGTGGAGGAGATGGCCCAATTCCTCAACTTCCCCACGCACGTCTTCGCCGAGTGCCAGGCGGTGGCCTCGATCGAGCTCAACCTCAAAGGCCGCTTCGTGGCGCCGCAGGGGCTGGCATGGAAGAACAACAAGGTCCCGGAAGCCCCGCCGACCCCACCGTACAGCTACATCCGGGGGGACCTCCCGTTCGCGCAGTTCGACGGGGCGCCGTTCGTGGTCCTGGGCGGCAGCGAGAAGTCCTACATGCTCTGTCAGACCTGCGGTGAGGTCGACAACGCGACGTGCGATGCGCCGCACCAGTCCTGCCAGGACTCGCCGTGCTGCACCCCGCCCCCCGATCCCCTCAACCCGACGAGCGGCCCCGACTGGTGCTGCGGGAACAACTACTACGACACCGGCATCGTCATGGTGGGCTGGGCCGGGCACCCGCAAGGGTCACGTGACGTGTGGATGACCGGCTACGCGCGCGGCGTCTGCAAGATGGGCGAGTGGTGCGACAGCGGCACCGGCAAGGTCTCCTACCTCGGCGGTCACAAGTACGACACCACCCTCCCGATCACCGCCGCCGGGAACGCGGGCACCCAGGGCACCCGCCTCTTCCTCAACTCGCTGTTCGAGGCCTCCTGCACGACGCCCGAAGGCCAGCCCGACCTGCACGTCGTGAAGAACGGCCCCGCGGTGGTCTACGGCAACCAGGTGACCTACACGATCACCTGGGCCAACCACGGCCTCGGCGTGGCCCTCAACGCCACGCTGTTCGACCCGTTCCCGGCCGGCGCCACCTACGTCAGCTCCGCGCCCGCCGGCACCGTGGGCGGCGGCGGCGTGACCTGGAGCCTGGGCAACGTGGGCGCGGGCGAGGGGGGCTCGGTCAGCCTCACGCTGAGCCTGGGCGCCCTCGGCGGGTACCAGAACTCCGCCAGGCTCAGCTACCAGGTCGGGCAGAACCAGCGCACCGTCTGGAGCAACACCCTCACCACCACCTACGCCACGATCCCCGACGGCGGCCTGCCAGAGGACGCCGCCGTGCAGCAGGACTCCGGCGGCGGCCAGCAGGACTCCGGGGGGGGCCAGCAGGACGGCGGCGTCCCCGACGGCGGGGGGAGCCTGGAGCTCAAGCCGCGGATGCTCGTCATCGTGGACACCTCGGGCAGCATGCTGTGGACGCCGCAGAAGACCGCGGCCTTCACCCAGGGGGTCTGGACCCACGGCGACGGCTCCGAGGAGCACCCCGGCTGCGACATCGACGGCGACGGCCTCACCAACGACAGCAAGCTCTACCAGGCCAAGTCCGCCCTCTACGACGTGGTGTCCGCGTACGGCGAGGTCGAGTTCGGGCTGGAGCGGTTCCGCCAGTCCGAGGGGGGGCAGCCGTGCGGCCAGGCGTGCGGCTCCGGGCACCCGGAGTGCCCCGCCCACACCTACTGCGGGGCGGCGGGGGTCTGCGCGCCCGACACCGCCAACGGGTGGTCTTGCATCACCACGCCGCAGGACGGCGACCGCACCATGCACTGCCCCTCGGCGTGCCGGCGGTGGAACTACGTGGCGTGCACGTCGTCGTTCACCTGCGGCGGCGTCGACTGCGGGGGTGACGGGGACCGCACGCAGTGCGCGGCGGCGCACATGGACCAGACCTGCGACGGGGACCCGAGCCCCCTCGACGCCGCCCGCACCATCCGCTGCCCCGTCCCCGACGACTCCCAGCACACGTTCCCGTCGTGCATCTACTACAACGGGTACGACTGGGACAGCAGCGCCGGCCGCATGGTCTCGTGCACCGGGGGGGAGCTGCTCGTGGGTTTCCCGACGGCGACCGCCGACAACGTCGACCGCATCCTGTCCTTCGTCGATCACCACGAGCGCGGCTTCTTCAGCGGCGCCGACAAGGAGCTCCGCGCCCACGGCGACACGCCGCTGGCCGGCAGCCTGGTCACGGCGCGGGACTACCTCGTGCAGTCGGTGCTGCCCGGCGACGCGCAGCGCACGTGCCGGTCGACCAGCGTGATCCTGCTGACGGACGGCCGCGAGACCTGCGGCGGTGATCCGGCGGCCCGCGCCGCGGAGCTGTTCGAGGACCTCCGCTGCGACGGCGGCTCCTGCTGGCTGTGCGACCCCCACGCGGGGCCGTGCACCGGCGATCACGTCGCGGTCAAGGTCTACGTCATCGGCTTCGCGCTCGGCGACCCCGCGGCCGCGACGCAGCTCGACACCATCGCGGCCGCCGGCGGCACCACCGGCGCGATCTTCGTCGACAACTCGGTGGCGCTCTCCATGGCGATCGCGGCCATCGTGAGCGAGTCGATCCTCATCGAGCGCTGCAACGGCCTCGACGACGACTGCGACGGCCTCGTCGACGAGGATTTCCCGGACAAGGGCGCCCCCTGCGACAACGGGCGGCTCGGCATCTGCCGCCGCACCGGCGTGCGCGTGTGCACGGCCGACGGCCTGGGGACGGAGTGCAACGCCGAGACCAACGTCACCCCGGGAGTGGAGACCTGCCCGCCCAACGGCCTCGACGACGACTGCAACGGCGTGGTCGACGACATCCCCGGCGGCTGCCCGGTGTGCACCCCCGAGGTGTGCAACGGCTTCGACGACGACTGCGACGGGGCCACCGACGAGCTGAACGACGTCTTCCCGTGCCCGACCCCGACACCCGATCCGCCGGGCTGCCAGTGCCCGGGCGGCCGCTCGTGCGCCAACGTCGCCGACCTCCCGTACTGCTGGTGCCCCCCGGCCTGCGGCGTCAACATCGGCGAGTGCCGCGCCGGCGTGCAGACCTGCGAGGGCGGGCACCTGGGGTGCCTCGGCGCCACCGGGCCGACGCCGGAGGTGTGCGACGGCAAGGACAACAACTGCGACGGCGTCATCGACGGCTTCTCGCGCGCCTGCTACCCGAGCGGCGTCCCCGGCTGTGACCTCGGGACGGGCCAGTGCGTGGGGATCTGCCGGCTGGGGTCCGAGCTGTGTCCGCGGCTGCTCACCCCGGCCGCGGCGAACGAGTTCGAGCCGTGCCGGGGCGCCGTCACCCCGCAGCCCGAGGTGTGCAACGGGCTCGACGACGACTGCAACGGCATCGTCGACGACGTCCCGGGTGGCTGCAGCAGTACCTGCACTCCGCAGCCCGAGGTGTGCAACGGGCTCGACGACGATTGCGACGGCGTGGTCGACAACGACCCGCTGGGGGAGGGGGACCCGTGCGTCGACGCCTTCGACCCGGCCCTGGCGGGCATCGGCAGCTGCCGGGCGGGCCACCGGCACTGCCTCGACGGCGCGTTCATCTGCCTGGGGCAGGTCGGGCCCCAGCCCGAGATCTGCGACGGGCTCGACAACGACTGCGACGGGCTGGTCGACAACGGCGCGATCTGCCCGGAGGGCTTCACGTGCCTCGACGGGGCGTGCCAGCTCTGGTGCTCGCCGGGCGAGTTCCCGTGCCCGCCGGACCGGCGCTGCGTCGACCCGCCGACGCACGCACCGTGCAGCGCCCCGGACAACGCCGGCTGCGTGTGCCTGCCCGACCCGTGCGTGACCGCGCCCTGCGACCGGGCCACCCAGACCTGCGTGATCGAGGACGAGGTGGCCCGGTGCGTGGATCGCTGCCTCCCCGACGCCTGCGCTCCCCCGATGGTCTGCCAGCCCTCCTCCGGCCAGTGCGTGGACTGCTACTCGCTCGCGTGCCCGGCGGGCGAGGTCTGCGTCGGCGCGCCCGGGACCTGCCGTCCCGATCCGTGCGCGAGCGCGCCCTGCGCGGTGGGGCAGTTCTGCCGCGACGGTAGCTGCCTCCCCTTCTGCCTCGAGGTCGAGTGCGCGGCGGACGAGATCTGCGTGGCCGGTTCCTGCCGGCCCGATCTCTGCGCCCACGCCGCGTGCCCGCCAGGGCAGGTCTGCAACCCCGCGACCGGCCTGTGCCAGGCCGGCCTGTGTACGGCGGGGTGTCCGTTCGGGGAAGCCTGCGTTCCCGGCACGGGGCAGTGCGTGCCCGATCCGTGCGCCACCACCCGGTGCCCGGCGTGCGCGGAGTGCGTCGTGACCTTCGACGGCACGTCCGACTGCGTGGATCGCGCTGACGCCTGCGGCGAGCGGGTGGTCGTGTCGGCGGTAGGTGGCGGCGGCTGCGCCGTGGCCGGCGCTGCCCGCCGGGCCGGGAGTGGCGCGCTGCTGCTCGTCCTGGCCGGGGTCCTCGCGGTCCGGAGGCGCCGGGGGCGGCCATGAGGCGTCTTGCGCTGCTCCTCGTCGCCGCCGTGACCCTGCCGGGCGCTGGCTGCACGCTCCGGACCTTCTCGCTGGCAGGAGACGCGGGCCCGTGGTGGCCGGACGACGGCGGGCCCGCCGGCGACGGCGCGGTCAATCCCGGCGACGGCGAGGTCGGCGACGGGGGGTTGACCGACGTGGGCCCGCGGACGTCCGACGCCTGCGTGGCCGACCTCTGGAACGACCCCGCCAACTGCGGCTCCTGCGGTCGCGTGTGCACCTTCCCCAACGCCCTGCCCCTCTGCGTCCTCGGGAGCTGCGTGCGCGGCGACTGCCTGCCGGGCTTCCACGACCTGAATCAGGACCCCGCCGACGGCTGCGAGTACGAGTGCACGGTCACGAACAACGGGATCGAGGCCTGCGACGGCCTGGACAACGACTGCGACGGGCTCGTCGACGAGGACACCGACCTCCAGCGCGACGTGAACCACTGCGGCGCCTGCGGCAACCGCTGCGCGTTCGCGCACGCGGCCGAGAGCTGCGTCCTGGGGGAGTGCAGCTTGGACGCCTGCGAGCCGGGCTGGAACGACGCCAACGGGCTCCAGGACGACGGCTGCGAGTGCGCGCTCACCAACGGCGGCGTCGAGGTGTGCGACGGCCTCGACAACGACTGCAACGGCATCGTCGACGACGTGCCCGGGCTCCAGGGCGAGGACGATCCCCAGCACTGCGGCTCCTGCGCGCGCAACTGCACGACCCTGCCGCACGCCGCCGGCGGCTGCACGGGCGGCCAGTGCGTGATCCTGGGGTGCGAGTTCGGCTGGGTCGACCTCGACGGGCAGGCCGACACCGGCTGCGAGTACTCGTGTCCCTACGGCGCCCCCGGTCAGCCGGAGGTGTGCGACGGCCTGGACAACGACTGCAACGGGCTCGTCGACGAGGACGACCCGGGGCTGGTCCGGGTGTCGAACTTCTGCCGGCAGCTCGGCGCCTGCGCGGGGAGCTCCCCGGTGTGCGTCGGCGGCCGCTGGCTCTGCAACTACGGCCCCGACGTCGAGGTCGTCGGTCCCAATCAGGTCGTCGCCAACGAGACCCGGTGCGACGGCATCGACAACGACTGCGACGGCTGCGTGGACGAGTCGTTCCCGCAGGCAGGTCACGCGGCCGGTGCGACCTGCCTGGCCAAGGCTGCCGACCCCTGCGCGGACAACGGCGTCGGCGCGTGCCAGGGGCACGGCCACTACGCGTGCAACGCAGCCCACACCGGCGTCGAGTGCCAGATCACGCAGCCGGGCGCGGCGCCCTCGGCCGAGGTCTGCGACGGCGTCGACGACGACTGCGACGGCATCGTCGACAACGCGACCGGCCCGAGCCGCGTCCTCGAGCCGATGGTCGCGGTCTCCGGCGGCGGCCTCCCGGGCACCGTCTACGTCTATGCCTACGAGGCGTCCCGCCCCGATGCCACCGCGCAGGGCGCCGGCCTCTCGGGCGCGCGGGCGTGCTCGCGGCCGGGCGTCCTCCCGTGGACCAACCTCACCTACGCGCAGGCGAGCCAGGCCTGCGCCAATGCCGGCAAGCGGCTGTGCCTGGAGGCCGAGTGGCAGCGCGCCTGCGAGACCGCGGCCGCGACCGCCTGCAGCTGGTCGTTCGCCGCGCAGTGCACGGTGGCCACGCCGGCGATCTGCAACACCCGCGAGGTCGACGCCGACCCCCTGACCCCCGGCAATCAGGACGCGCTTCGGCCCACGGGCTCGCTCGCCGGCTGCTACGCCGACTGGGGCGCCGCGGGGAAGATCCACGACCTCAGCGGCAACGCCAAGGAGTTCACGCAGGCGCGGTCGGCGGGCGTCAACCCGCTGCGCGGCGGCTCCTTCGACAACCCCCTGTCCGGCGCGATGTGCGACTTCGACTTCACGGTGGTCGGCGACGGCTTCGAGGTCGCCAACACCGGCTTCCGCTGCTGCTCCGACAGCCCGCCGTGATTCCGGGGCCCGGGCGCACGACCCGCCCGCCGGGCGCCACCGCGGACGGCGTCGCGACTGTCGACAGCCTCGGGGGGGATGCGGCGCGCCGTGGCGAACGCCCAGGCGCTGCGGTACGATGAGGGCGCAGCGAGGGTCTGATGGCGGGCACGGGCGGGCAGTGCAACGGCCCAGTCGTGGGGATCGATCTGGGCACGACGCAGGCGCGCGTGGCGATCATGGAACGCGGCGTGATTGCGTCCATCCCCGACGGGGCGGGTGCCACGATGATCCCCAGCGTCATCGCGGTCCCGCCCTGCGGCGACGTCATCATCGGCGCGGAGGCGAAGCGCCAGGCCGCGCTGGCGCCGCAGCGCGTCGCCTTCGGCATCAAGCGCCTCCTGGGTCACGCCTACGATTCGCCCGCGGTCGCGCGCACACGCCGCACCGTGGCCTGCGAGGTCGTCAGTGGGCCTCGCGGTGGCGCCTGGGTACGGCTGGGCGCCCGCGAGATGAGCCCCGAGGAGGCCACCGCCCACCTCCTCGGGCAGCTCAAGCGGATCGCCGAGTCCCATGTGGGCGGGCCCGTCACCAGGGCCGTGGTGAGCGTGCCCGCCGGCAGTGGCGTCGGCCAGCGCCGCGCCACGCGGGACGCCGCCCGCATCGCCGGGCTGGACTGTTGCGCGATCATCAACGAACCCTCGGCCGCCCTGCTCGCCTACGTCGTCCGCCAGCGACCCGAGGCCGCGCTCGTGGCCGTCATCGACGTGGGTGGAGGCAAGCTCGACGTCACGATAGCGCAGCTCGCCGACGGGGTCGCCGAGGTGATGGCGACGAGCGGAGACTCCACGCTCGGTGGCGAGGATCTGACGGCCGATGTCATCGCCGCGCTGGCGCAGGAGGTCCACCGGCAGACGGGCACCGATCCAACGAACGACCCGGGCACGCGGCAACTGCTCCGTGACCTCGCGGAGCGCGCCGCACGCTCACTCGCCACGGCCGTGGCCACGGAGGTGGACCTGCCGTCCGGCACGGGCGCGGCGGCCGCTCTCTGCCTGCGACGCCAACTGACTCGCGCCTGGCTCGAGGTGGTGGCGCGGCCGCTCCTCGCCGGCGTGGAAGGCGCCTGCCACCGCGCCCTGCTGGATGCCGGCGTGGCGCCGCAGCAGATCGACACGGTGCTGCTGGCGGGAGCGGCGACGCGGATGGCCGCGGTGCAGGCGACGGTCCGGGCGGTCTTCGGCAGACCGGGCCTGAACCTCGACTCGGGCGAGGCGGTCGCGGCCGGCGCCGCCGCCCAGGGCGCCATCATGAAGGGCTCCCTCCAGACCGTGGTGCTGTTCGACGTGACGTCCCAGTCGCTGTGGTGCCGCCAGGAGGACGGTCGCACCGCAACGGTAGTGCCTCGCAACGCCACCGTCCCGGCGCAGCAGACCAAGGTGTTCGCCACCACCAGAGCCGATCAGGAGTCCATCGTCGTCGAGCTGCTCGAGGGCGAGGACCCAACGGCACCCGGAGCGCACGTCCTCGGCCGGCTGGTCCTGGGGCAGCTGCCCCGGGCCCCGGCCGGCGCCATCCAGGTGCAGGTCGCGTTCACCGTGGACGCCGATGGCATCCTGAACGCGAGCGCCCGCGACCCGCGGAGCGGTCGTCCCTTGTCGCACGCGATCATGTTCGCGGCGGGACTGCCGCGAGCGGAGGTCGAAGAGCTCGCCAGCCGGCTCGGGAACGCGGCCGCGCCAGCCGGCCCGAGGCTGCCGTGACCGACGACCGCGACCGGATCCTGGTGCTGGACGACGATGCCCAGGTGCGGAGCCAGGCGGCCGGCCTGCTGGTGGCCGCCGGGTACGCCGTGCAGACCGCTGCGGGCGGCGCGGGCGGGCTCGGCCTGCTGCGGACGGGACCCGCGCCGAGCGCCGTCGTCGTCGACTACCGAGCTCCCGGCCTCCCGGGCGAGGCGGTCGTGGGCGCGATCCGTTCCTGGCACCCCGATGTCGCGCTCGTCGCCTGGTCCGACGTCCTGACCGAGCGAACCTGTGCCTCCCTCCTCGCCGGCGGCGCGACCGCGTGTCTGCCCCGCGCCGACCTGGGCGCGTACCTGGTGCCGCTCCTGGAGCGCCTCCTGGCCGCGCGGCGCGAGCGCCGGCGGCTGGCCGAGCGACCAGCGTCGAGCGCACCCCGGGCGGGGCGGGATCCCGAGGAGGAGCGGGAGAACACCCGCTATCGGGTGTCGATGCCGGTCGCGGTCCAGGCGCCGGGCTGGGGGGAGTTCGCGATCTTCTACACCGACGACGTGAGCCGGGGCGGGCTGTTCATCCGCATGGTCGAGCCGCTCGCGGTGGGCGGGCTCCTGCTGGTTCGCCTGGGCGCACCCGACGGACGCGTGATCCAAATCGGCACCGAGATCGCCCACGTGGCGACGCCGGCGAACCCGCGGGGCAAGCCTGCGGGTGTCGGCGTGCGCTTCGTCCAGTTGAGCGGCGAGCAGCGCTCCGCCATGGCCGCCATCGTGGCCGCTCTGGTCGAGGTCGCGGCGGGACCGGCCCGACCTGCACCACGCCCCCAGGCGCGGGCACCGCGCGCGGCGCCTGCCGGCGGCCCTGCACCCGGCGGAGACGCGGGCCGGGACGTGGCCGCCCAGCTCGCCGAGATCCAGGGACGGGACCACTTCGCGGCGTTGGGCCTGCCACGCGGCACGGACCCGCAGCTGGTGCCCGCGGCGTTCCGGCGGCTCGCGCGGTGTTGGCATCCCAGTGTCCACGCCTTCGGGCCAGACGCGGAGCGATCGGCCGCGACCGAGATCTTCCTCCGCCTCAGGGAGGCCCGCGCCATCCTGGCAGATCCAACCACGAGCAGCAGCTATGCCGCGCGGCTGCCGCGCCCACGACCGTCGCCCGGCCCCGTCCCTCCGCCCGCCGCGATCGCGCCGACCGAGCCGCGCGCTGCCCCTCCGCCCGTCGGGATGGAGCCGACCGAGCCGCGCGCGATGGCAGCGCCCGCGCCGCCGCCGCCGGCAACCGGCGCGTCACCGCCGGAGCCGCGGCCGGCGTCGGCCCCAACGCCCGGACCCCGCGTCCCGGAGCCGATGCCGCCGAGGCCCCGCCCGCCCGCACCGCGACCCGGCGCCACGCCCGCGCGGAGGCTCCTTGCGCCTCTCGCCGGGATCCTGCACAACCCGACCGACCTGGGCGAGCTGGCGAAGCTGCCGATCCAGCGCAACGCGCCGCTCACGGAGACGCCGCCGTCGTCCCTCGTCGGCCTGCTCCGCTGGCTCGCCAGGCACGAGGCCTGCGGTATCCTGACGCTCGGAGCCCCGCGGGAGCTGCGGATCCCCCTGTGCGGAGGGCGCGTGCTGCTCGAGGAGCAGGAGTTCCCGCTCGCGGTGCAGGCCGCGAGCCTGGCGGAGGTGGCCTACGCCTACGAGCCCAAGCCCGAGAACGAGATCGCGAAGTCATGTCGCGGTGAGGTCGGGTGGGCCTTCGTCGCCTCCGTGGTGAAGCGCCTCGTGTATGGCGCCAGCTTCGACCAGCTGCAGGCCGCGCTCCCGGCGCACCGGGCACCCCGGCTTCATCCGGAGGAGGCCGGGCTGCTCCAGACCATGCGTCTGACGCCAGCGGAGAAGCGCTTCGTCGCCTCGTGTCTCGACGGCGCCCGTGAGCTGGCGTCGCTCTACCCTCGCGCCGGGTTGAGCCAGCTCGCGACCGCGCGCCTCCTCTGCTTCCTCACGGTGCTCGGCCTGCTGGAGTGGGTGGAGCCTGCCGGCGACCGACCGGAGACGCGCGACTCCGTGCGCGCTGCCTACGAGCGGCTCGCCACGGGCAACCTCTTCGATGTGATCGGGTCCCACTACTCCGCCGCGCCGGCGCGCCTCCGGGCGGCGTACGAGCAGGTCATTCGGGGCTACGGCCCGGGCACCCCGGCCCACCAGCAGTCACCGGAGCTTGCGCACAAGGTCGTGGCGGAGGCCAACCGCGCCTGGGCGACTCTGCGGGAGCGGGTCTCCCGTCGCAGGTATCGGGCGCAGGAACTCGGCATGAACGTCGCCTCGGCCGCCAACGTGCTGGCGCAGGGGGCGAAGATGGCGCTCATGCGCGGGCAGACCGGCGCGGCACGCGAGGCGCTGGCCGCCGCCTTCGACCTCGACCCCAGGCCCGAGTACCTGGGTCTCTGGCGCTCGCTGGGCGCCAGCAGCGACGGCACCTTCTCCCCGGGGGACGCGGAGGTGGCCGACCTCGCCGACCTCGCCCCCGCCCGCGTGCCTCCGCCGACGAGACCGCCCGCTCACTAGCCTGGTGGGCGCGCTTCTGGAAGCGGACGGTGATGTCCCGGACACTGACGGTGACGTGGGCAGTGGCGTTGATGAAGTCACGGAAGACGTGCCGCGACTCGGCCGTCGCGTAGGCCGCGCCGATGCGCCGCCAGGCCGAGGCCGGCACCGCCGCGCCGACCAGCACGCCTGGACCAGCGCCCAACGCATCTTGGTCGACCCCGCCTTGGTGATCTTCCTGCAAGCCGGGCCGATTTCCGTTGACAGGCGGACGGAGGACGCGGACGGCCGGCGAATCTCATCGCTCCGAACCATGCCATGCTGCTCGTATCGTGGCGTGGGCGCACGCCGACTGACGGCGCACGCGCGGTTCGTCATCGGCCCGCGCGAGCGGGTCGTCGCCTCGCTGGACTGGACCGAGTACGGCGACGCCGGCCAGCATCGGATCGCCCTCAACCTGGTCACGCGGCATGGCCGCGCAACGCCCTTGCTGTGGCACACGGTCACCGACGCAGAGCTGACCGGGCGCAGGAACGAGCACGAGGACGAGTTGCTGCGGCGGTTCGCCCAGGTGCGGCCCACCACGCTGCGGGACGTCATCATCTTGGCCGACCGTGGTTTTGGCGACGTCGCACTCTACGAGCTGTTGCACCACGAACTGGGGTTCCACTTCATCATCCGCTTCCGCGGCTGCATCTTCGTGCGGGACGAGCACGGGGTCACGGCGCGAGCGCGGGACTGGGTGCCGGCGGGTGGCCGAATGCGCCTGCTCCGGAATGCCAGCGTGACGCACAGACGCTACCCGCTGGCCAGCGTCGTGGCCGTCCACCAGCGTCGCATGGCGGAGCCGTGGTTGCTGGCGAGCAGCTTGGCGTGGACCGGGCCGCAGCTCGTCGAGGTCTACGGCCGGAGGTTCACGTGCGAGGAGAACTTCCGGGATGAAAAGGACCCCCGCTTCGGCCTCGGCACCAACGAGGTCAACCTGAGCACCGCGGCGCGCCGCGACCGCCTGATGCTGTTGGTGGCCCTCGCGGTCGCCCTGCTGACGCTGCTCGGCGCGGCGGGCGAGGGGCTCGGGCTGGACCGTCAGTTGCGCGCCAACACGGCCAAGCGCCGGACGCACTCGCTGTTCCGGCAGGGGCGTGACTACCTGCGGGGCGCGCTCGGGAAGATGCGGGACGTGGTCGCCCGCATTCGCGGCACGATCCGACCCCTTTGGTCAGTTCGCAATTGTGCTATCCCCTGACGAGCATTGACGTTTCTGGTTCCAGTCCCAGAATTCCTGCCACCAGCCGCTCTGGCGCACGCAGGCGAGGGCGATGGTGTGGTTGAGGT
>JACRCY010000321.1 GCA_016218785.1 Deltaproteobacteria bacterium | reverse complement strand
GGTAGGAACGTGTCCCCTTGCTTGATGGGGTCGGGGGCGTTTGCTAGGCTTCTGCGCTTCCGAGGGAAATGCATGCAGACGTCTCCGGTCGCGGCGATACCGGGTTTGAAGCTGCTCGCCGTGTCGCCACCCGCGGCAGCTGCACGCGGTCCCGGAGCACCCGGACCTTGGCCCGGGCGAGCGCGGCCGGCGGCGCGGCGCCGTGCTCGGGCTCGGGCGCACGGGGGATCCAGCCGAAGTACCGTTCGATCCACTTCCGGGCGCGGGCCGCATGGAAGTCGCCGGCCACCACCAGCGACGCGTTGCCCGGGACGTAGTAGCGCCGGAAGAACGCCTGGACGTCGGCCACGGTGGCCGCCTCGAGGTCGCGGTGCGAGCCGATCACCGGCCAGTGGTACGGATGGCTCTTCGGGTACATCTCCTCGGGGATCACGAGGTGGGCGCGGCCGTAGGGGCGGTTCTCGTACTGCTGGCGCCGCTCGTTGCGCACGACGTCGCGCTGCAGGTCGAGCTGCTTGCGGGTGGTGACCTCGTCGAGGGTGGTGAGGCGGTCGGCCTCGATCCAGAGGAGCGTCTCGAGCAGCGCGGCCGGGGCGATGTCGTAGTAGCTGGTGCGGTCGTTCTCGGTGTCGGCGTTGTTCGACCCGCCCGCCGACTCCATGATGAGGTCGATGGCGTTGCCGGGGACGTGCTTCGACCCCGTGAACATCAGGTGCTCGAAGAGGTGGGCGAAGCCGGTGCGCCCCGGCTTCTCGTCCTTGGAGCCGACGCGGTACCAGAGGTTGACCGCGACGAGCGGGAGCGAGTGGTCCCGGTGCAGGATCACCGTCAGCCCGTTGCCGAGCCGGTACTTCTCGAAGGTGATGTTCACCCGCCGGGCCACTGCGGACGGAACCCTAGCAAACGGCCTGGGGGCCTTCAAGGCACCCGGTGGCCGAGGGCCCGCTAGACCACGACGCGTGGCAGCGTCGGGTTGATGCGCGTCAGCACCTCGTAGGGGATCGTGCCGAGCAGGGTCGCCAGATCCTCCGCGCTGACCTGCGCCGGTCCCTGCGCGCCGAGGAGCACGACCTCGTCCTCGAGGGCCACGCCCGGGACGTCGGTCACGTCCACCATGGTCATGTTCATGCAGACGCGGCCGCGCACCGGCGCCTCCTGCCCGCGCACCAGCACCCGCCCGATGTTGGAGAGGCCGCGGTCGTAGCCGTCCCAGTAGCCGCTGGGGAGGACCGCCAGCCGCGACCGGCGGGTGGTCCGGTGGCTGCAGCCGTACCCGACGGTCGCGCCGGCCGGCACGTCCTGCAGCTGCGCCACGCGCGTCTTCCACGTGAGCACCGGGCGGAGCCGGAGGTGCGTGACGCGGCGGGTGCGGCTCGACACCAGCGTCTCGCGGGAAGGCCAGTGGCCGTAGAGCGAGATGCCGACGCGCACCAGATCGAAGTGCGTCTCGTCGAAGAGGATGGCGGCCGCGGAGCAGGCCGTGTGACGCAGGCGCGGCCGCAGGCCCATGGTGGCCAGGCGCTCGAGGCCCGCGCGGTAGGCGCGGAGCTGGGAGCGGGCGAAGGTGTGGTTGGTGGTGTCCTCGATGTTGGCGAAGTGCGTGGAGACGCCGGCGAGCGTGAGGGCGTCGCGGGCCTCGTGCAGCGCGGCGGCGAAGGCCGGCAGGTCCTCGGGGACGACGCCGAGGCGGTGCGTGCCCGTCTCCAGCTCCAGGTGCACGGGCACGCGGCTGCCGAGGCGCCGCCCGGCGCGCGCCAGGCCGAGCAGCGACTCGCGGTTGCTCACCGAGAGGTGGAAGCCGGCGCGGGCAGCCGTGTGGAGGGCCGCGCGCGGCACGTAGCCCAGGATCAGGATCGGCTTGCGGGCGCCCGCGCGGCGCAGCGCCACCGCCTCCTCGAGCGATTGGACCGCGAGGAAGCCGACGTGCGGCTCGACCAGGCGTGCGACCTCGGTCAGCCCGTGGCCGTAGGCGTTCGCCTTGACGACCGGGCACAGGGCGACGCGCGGCCCCACGCGCCGCCGGAAGGTGCGCAGGTTGGCGAGCAGGGCGTCGCGGTCGATCTCGACCCAGGTGATCGGACGGGGCATGACGGCCCCAGTGTAGCCGCCGGCGCACGCGCTGTCAGCGATTCGCGGCCGACTCGGCGTCGCGGGCCGGCACCGGGCCGACCTTCAGCATGCAGGCCGGGTCGCGAAGTTCGCCCACTTCGCCCGTCAGTTCGAGAAGAAGCGCCGCGCGCGGACCAGGGGCACCCTCTACTTCATCCGTTGATCCGCATGGGCCGGCGCGCGCACCGCTCGTAGAGGATGAGCAAGGGTGCGGCGCGGCGACTCACGGCCAGCGCGAGCGGCACTGACCGCCCTTGCCCTCACCGCCCCCGGTCGGTGGAGGCGGGCCGACCGCCCCCGGGCGTGGCATCGGCGGACAGAAGGACCGGTCGCAGGGCCCGCCGGGCCCCGGATCGGGGCGTGGGTGGGCCCGCCGACCCCCCCAGAATCCGTACCAGCGGTCAGTAGGAGCGGTCGGACCCCCCCAAGAACCCGTACCAGCGGTCAGAAGGAGCGGTCGGACCCCCCCCAGAATCCGTACCAGCGGTCAGAAGGAGCGGTCGGACCCCTCCGGTGGGCCCCGCGGGCGGTCATGGGGGACGGTCGGAGTGCCTGGCCTTGGCGGGAGGCGGCGGGCTGGCCGCGGTTCCTACCGGCCGCTCCGGTAGTCGAACAGGGAGGGCGCGATGGTGCCGGCGTCGCCTTCGTTCCACCGCAGGTAGGTGACGGCGCGCTGGAAGGTGTCGTAGGCGTTGACCAGCAGGGTGAAGGCGCGATCGCGGCGGTCCACGCTCTCCTTGGGCTTCTCGCTTCGGGCCTGCT
>JACRCY010000308.1 GCA_016218785.1 Deltaproteobacteria bacterium | reverse complement strand
CCCGTCGGCGCCGCCCGGCCGCTCGGCGCCCAGACCGAGGTCCGCGGTCACGCGCTCGAGGCCGTCGGGCCGCTCGGAGGTCACGTACACGCCCACCGCGGCGCCCAGGGCCGCGACGAGCAGCGCCACCCAGAACGCGGCGCGCACCTCACGCCTCGGTGCCGTGTACCCGCACCAGGTCGGGCCGCAGCGCCTGCAGGAAGCGCAGCACCAGCACGGTGACGAGGGCCTCGATGCCGCCGATGGGGACGTGCACGAGGAGGAGGGCCGCCAGCGCGGGGCCGAGGGCCGCGGTCCCGGAGAGCCACAGCTCGAAGCCGAGCAGCGCCGCCGTCACGAGGACCGACAGCCACGCCGCCACCCCGGCCGTGACGATGAGGCTCCGCCGGCTGGACGCGAGGCGGCAGAGCAGGGTCGCCAGGAGCGCCGGCGCCACCGCCATGTTGACGACGTTGGCGCCGAGCGCGGTGAGGCCCCCGTCCTGCAGCACGAGGGCCTGCAGCAGCAGCACCGCCGTCATCGTGAGGGCAGCCGGCGCCCAGCCGAGCAGCACCGTGAGCAGCACGGTGCCGAGGAAGTGCCCCGAGGTCCCCACGCCCACCGGCACGTTCACCAGCTGCGCCGCGAAGACGAAGGCGCCGAGGATCCCCATGAGCGGGGCGCGGTCCTCACCCATGCGGCGGGAGGCCCGCGCGGCCCACCCCACGGCCACGGCGCCGCCGGCGAGGAGCGGCGCGAAGACCGCCGGGCGCAGCAGTCCGTCGGGGAGGTGCACCTCCCCGTTGTGGCACACCGATGCCACGAATGCAAGCGGCCGTGCTACTGCGGCACTACCGACGGCGAGACCGGGCCGCGCGGGGGGCGTGCGCGTGGCCGTGCCCGTGCGCGCGGCCGTGGTCGTGCGCGCGGCCCTTGCCGCCGGTCCGCCACAGCCCGTGCCCCAGGGTCGCCGGGAGCAGGCGCCCGTAGACCACGCCCTTCAGCCCGACCAGCCGGTCGGCGAAGCGCCCCAGCTCGAAGCCGGTGCCGCGCACCAGGATCACCTCGAGGCAGTGGTCGGCGTCGATGTGCACGTGGAGGGTGGAGATGACCTGGCCCGAGAGCTGGTGCTGCAGCTCGGTCAGGCGGGCCTGCAGCTCCCTGACGCTGTGATCGTAGACGAGGGTGATCACCCCCACGGTGTCGGCGTCGGAGCGCCACGCCTCCTCGATCAATCGCTCGCGCATGACGTCGCGCAGCGCCTCCGAACGGTTGGCGTACCCCTTGCGCGCGATCACGCGGTCGAAGCGGGCGAGGAGGTCGGCCTCGACGGCCACCCCGAAGCGCATCAGCTTTCCCATCGCCGCCGGACGCTACCACGGCCCCGGCGGGGCGGGAAGGGGCACGGGCCGCGCCCGAGGAGGCGCACAAGTGCCGGTTGCGGTACACTAGCGGCACCGGGCACCCGCTGCCGCCCGGGCGCGGTTGCCAGGATGTGACCGGTCATGGCGCGTAAGAAGCTGGGCGAGATCCTGATCCAGGCGGGGGTCATCGACGAGGCCAAGCTCCGCTCCGCCCTGGCCGAGCAGGCCCGCTGGGGTGGTCCGCTGGGACGCATCCTCGTCGACATGCGCATCATCACCGAGGAGGCGCTGGTCCAGGCCCTGAGCCACCAGCTCAACTTCCCGGCCGTCAAGATCGACGAGAAGAAGATCCCACCGCAGGCCCTCGAGCTGGTGCCGGTCGAGCTGTGCGAGCAGCACGGCATGATCCCCTTCTCCCTCTCGGGCAAGTTCCTCGACGTGGCCATGGCCGACCCCACCAACCTCGGTATCATCGACGAGCTGCGGATCCGCACCCGGCTCAACGTGCGTGCCTACCTGGCCGGCCCCAAGTCGATCGAGCGCGCCATCGCCATGAACTACCGCGGGCAGGCGATGCCCTCGCGCGAGGCCGAGGCGCACATCGAGGGGCTGCAGATGCTCGACCTCGAGGTGGGCACCGGCCCGGTGCGCACGGGGCCGCGCCGCGACCCGTTCGGCCTCAGCCTCGGGTCGCTCGCCGACACGATCCACGGCTCCTCCGGTGGCGGCTCGTCGGTGCCGTCCGTGACGCCTCCGCCGTCCCAGGCGGGCCCGCCAGCCTTCACGCCCTCCCCGCCGGGCCTGGCGCCGATAGCGCCGCCCTCCGCACCCCCTCCCGTCCCGGGTGCGGTCGCCGGTCAGCACGCCATGCGCCAGCGAGCCGCGGCCGGCCCGCCGCCGGCCACCATGCCGCCGGGCGTCTTCGACATCCCGGCAACGCCGCCGGCGGCCAGTCACGCGGGGCACGCGGCATCGCCCCCGGCCATGCCGGCCGCGGCCGTCCCGCGTCTGGCGCCGCTCGTGCCCGAGGGGCAGCAGTCGGAGGAGCAGCACCGGGAGATCGTGGCCCTGCAGCAGCGCGTGCAGCAGCTCGAGGCGCTGGTGGCGCGCGACGAGGACGTCATCCGCAAGCTGATGGTGCTGCTGATCCAGAAGGGGCTCTGCACCCGGGACGAGATCCTGGAACGGATCAAGTAGCCGAGCGGGAGCGGGCGGGGCTTACTGCGGCGCGGCCTTGACCGGAGCCACGGGCCGCGGCGTGGCCGCCGCGGGCGGCGCCTTGCCGGCGGCCGGCGCCACCACGGGCGCCTTGGGCGCGGTCTCCTTGTACGCGCGGATCGCGGCCGCGATCTCCGGGTCGTCGGGCACGCCACGGCTCATCGCCACCAGCTTGTGCTCGAGCCAGCTCCCGCCCGTCGGCTCGGGCTCCTTGGCGAGCCGGCAGCTCTCCGCGAGGCCGTCGCGCAGGCCGCGCAGCCGGATGAGGTACATGTCGCGCCGGCCGGCGATGGTCTCGGCCTTGGCCAGGTTCGCGAAGCGCTCGTAGTCCTTCCGCTGGCGCTCCATCTGCTCGACGAGGCCGCGGCGCCGGCCACCGTCCGCGAACCCGGGCTGCCCCGCGATCACGTGCAGCCGGAACTCACCGAGCTGCTTGCCCTGCCGCTGCGCCTCGGCGAAGAAACCCTTGCCGGCGCGGGTCGGGCTCTGGATCACGTTCGAGGTGTGCCCCACCACGGCGACGTCGATGTCGGGCACCTTCGTGAGCAGGTCGCGCGCGCCCGTGACCCCCACGTGGGCGAGCGCCACGATCACGGTCGCGCCCTGCGCGCGCAGGCGGGCGACCTCCCTGGCGGCGGCCTCGGCGGGCGGCTGGACCTTGAGGCCGGCCTCGGTGATCGGCGCCGCCTGGGGCTGCGGCACCTCGGTGACGCCGAGGAGGCCCACCTTCACCCCCGCGACCTCGGTCACGTAGCCGGGCTCGAACGCCGGCTTGCCGGTCTCGTCGACCAGGTTGGCGGCGAGGAGCCTGAGCCGGTGGGCCTTGGCGAGCCGCCGCAGCTCCTTGAGGCCGAGCGCCAGGTCGCGCTCACCGACCGCGGCCCCGTGGAGGCCAAGCTGCGCCTGGAGCTTCGCCAGGATCTCGGCGCGCGCCTTGATCTGCTCGGGCGTGCGCACATCCGGCAGGAGCCCGGGCACGGGCGTGAGCAGGTCACCACCGTCGACGATCAGGACGCCGTCGGCCGTGCCCTGCTGCGACTTCAGGTAGGACGCTTTCCGGGCCAGACCGCCCAGGGGGTTGCCGGGTCACCCACAGGGCTCGACCTCACCGACGACATTCGCGGTGTGGTAGAGCGCGATGACGGTGCCGCGCGGCTGCGCGGCCGGCGCGGCGGGCAGGTCGCAGGCCGGAGCCGGCTCGATGGTGACCGGCTTCAGCGCCGCGCCGGCGTCCCGCCGGGCCTGGGCTCCCTGCCGGGGCCTGGGCTGGCTCTTGCACGCGGCGACCGCCGCGAGCAGGGCCGCGGCCACGACCAGGAGCTGACGATTGGTGAAGCGACGACCGGGTCTCATGGGGCGCAACCATAGCACTGCCCCATGGGGGTATGCCAGCCCGCGTCCCGCGGTCGGCTCGCCGCGGCGGGTCAGGGCAACGACACGTGTCGCAACGCGCTGGCCTGCTGCGCCCCGAGCGTGTCCCGCACCTCCAGCTCGAGCAGGAAGTCCCCCGCGGGCACCCGGGGCAGCTCGAGTTCTCCCTGCAGGTCGACGCGGGCCGGCCGGTGCGGCAGCGCCTCCTCGAGCTTGCCGACGGCGAGCCGCGGGGAGAAGGCGTGCCCATCGGGGCGCCGCAGCACCGCGGTGGCGCTCACGGCGACGCGCGACGCGGACCCCTCGGGCCGCACGACGTACCCGGCGACGCGGACGCGCACCCGAACGCGCCCCCCCTCGACCACGGCCAACCGCCGGCCCCCCTGGCCCGCCACCGCCGACGCCTCGATCACCAGCCGCGACGGCACGGCGAGGGGCTGGGCCACGACCGTGAGCGCCAGCTCGCGCGTGGCCACTGCGGCGTCGCCCCGCGACAGGATGGTCTCGAGTCGGTAGGCCCCGGGGGCGCCGTAGGGCGGGATGCGCACCGGCTGCCGGACGATGGTCGCGCCGGCGCCGGGCGCGGTCGCGTCCGGGGGCACCACCCCTTCGCGATCCTCGAACCGCCCCTCGGGTCCCCGGAGCCGCAGGCGGAGCCGGTCCCCGGGCCTCGCCCCGCCCACCTCCACTTCCAGGGTCGGCTGCTCGCTCCGGGCGAAGCGGGTCCGCGGCAGCGAGGCCGCGTCGAGCAGCCGGAGCCCGGCCAGGGTCGATGGGCGGCCGGCACCGGGCCGCGTCCGTCGGGCCACAGCCGGAGCCGAGGCCGCCGGCGCCGGGGCCGCCGCGGCCGAGGCCGGCGCCGAGGCGCTCGCCTCGTCGGCGCCCACGTGATCGAGCCGCGCCCGAGCCGTTCCGCGCTGGCCACGCACGTCGGTGATGGTCGCCTCGACCCGGTAGGCGCCCGACGGCGCGGTGACGGGAAGGGCGAAGGGGACGACCCAGGCCGCGTTGACGGCCGCCCCGCGCGTGACCCGCTGCGGCTCCTGCTGGTGGAGCAACGTCCCGTCGGCGCGCACGATGCGCACCACGGCGGCCAGCGGGGGCGCCACCGGGTGGGGCGCGAGCGCGAGCTGCAGCCGCTCGCCCCGGCCGAAACGGGGCTCCATCCGCTCCTCGCCGTCGGGGTCGAGCACGCGCAGGTCCGTCAGGGAGAGCCCGCTCGCGGGGCGCGCCGGAGCCGGCGGAGCCGAGTCGCCGTCCGGGGCCGACGGGCCGCCGCGACCACAGCCGCAGAGTCCCGCCAGGACGAGGGAGAGCAACGCGCGCATCTGGCCCCGAGGCTAGACGGCCCGCCGCCAGGGCGTCAAGCCGGGCAGGCGCGGAGCCCGGGGCGTGGTGCCGGGCACAGGACTACCCCTGCCCGGTCGCGAATGCGGCCGGACGTCACGAGGACGTCCCTGGGTGAGGAGCAGAGGTAGCCACGGCCCCCCCCTGTGCCGAGGTGGCCGCTTGGTGCGAGAGCGTCGAGCCGGAATGACGAAAGCGAAGGGGCTACCGCCGGCCCTTCTTCTTCGGGGGCTTCTTGGCCTTCTTGGCGGCCTTCTTCTTCGGGGGCTTCTTGGCCTTCTTGGCGGCCTTCTTCTTCGGGGGCTTCTTGGCCTTCTTGGCGCGCTTCTGGCCGCCGACGGCGCGGGCGGCGCGGGACACGTCCCCGTCCTTGTCCAGGAAGTAGATGTAGTTGTTGTCCTGCGTGAAGCCGCCGTCTGCGACTTTCTCCTGCCTCCCCTTCGGCTGCCCGGGCTGCTTGCGTGGCACCTTCCACACAGCCCCGTCCTTGATGAAGTACATCATGTCCTTCTCTCGCTTGATGCCGAGCCTCGCGACCTTCTCAGCCATCCGCATGCCTCCTGAAGAGGGTGGTGAGCGGCATCTTAACCGGTCCTCCGTCGCTGTCAACGAGAAAAAGACCGGCCACCGTCATTTTCTCGACGGGAGCGCGCGTGGATCAGCGGGAGCGCACGCAGATCAGCACCTGCGCGTCCGCTTCCGGGCCCAGGGGCTCGCCGTGGAAGCCCCCGAAGCGGGCCTCGACGGAGAAGCCGTTGTAGTGCAGTAGGTCCTCGATTTCCGTCGGAAAAAACTGTCGATGCGCCAGTCGCACGACGCGTGTCCGACGCTGTTCGGGGGGGAGATCCAACGGCTCGTAGAAGATCCGCATGAAGGCGATCTGGCGCACCGGGTCATACGTCTGGTTGGTGCTGTAGAGGACGGGGCGACCGGTGCGAGGGTGCTTGAAGCGCGTCCTGGCCCAGTGCCTCGTCGGGTCCTTCGTCAGCCAGCGCAGGTCGGGCATCAGCACGTCGAATACGAAGTGCCCGTCGGGGGCGAGGTGCCGGTCGACGCCGCGGAGACCGGCCTCGACATCGTGCCGCTCGTAGAGGTGCTGAAAGGCATTGAACGGGCAGATGATGAGCGGGAAGCGGCGCCGGAGCGCGAAGGCGCGGAAGTCGGCGCAGAGGAGGGTGGCGCGGGCCCGCGCTGCGCGCGAGAGGCGCGCGACCCGGGCGGCGGCGCGCTGGAGCATCGGCGCCGCGCGATCGAGGCCCACCACCTCGTGCCCGTCGCGGCACAGGGCGGTGAGCACCCGGCCCGAGCCGCACCCGAGCTCGAGCACCGGGCCGCCGTGAGCCCGCGCCACCTCGCGGTAGAAGTTCACGTCGGCGCGGCGGCGGCGGTACTCGTGATCGTAGAGCTCCGGCTCGAGGTAGTGCTCGACCGCGCCGACCGTTTCGGGGTCAAACGGATCTCGGGGCATCAGCCGCAGCGTAGGGTAGGCCCGCACCCGGGTAAAGAGTGTTCGCCGTTGAACGTTCAACGTTGAACATCGCCGTTGCGGGCGAGGGCGAAGAGGCAGGATATACTGCCGCCCATGTCGCGTGCGGTGGTGCTCCTCTCCGGCGGCCTCGATTCGGCCACGGCCCTGGCCGTGGCGCGGGCCGACGGCCACGAGTGCCATGCGCTGACCTTCCGCTACGGCCAGCGCCACGCGGTGGAGCTGGCCGCGGCCGCGGCCGTGGCCCGGTCCCTGGGCGTGGCCGAGCACCGCGTCGTGGACGTCGACCTCCGCTGGATCGGCGGCTCGGCGCTGACGGCGCCCATCCCGGTCCCCAAGCACCGGCCGCGCGACGAGCCGTCGCCGCCCGACGACATCCCGATCACCTACGTGCCGGGCCGCAACACCATCTTCCTCGCGTTCGCGGTGGCGTGGGCCGAGGTGCTCGGCGCCACCGACGTCTACCTCGGCATCAACGCCGTCGACTACAGCGGCTATCCCGACTGTCGCCCCGAGTTCCTCGAGGCCTTCGCGCGGGTGGCGCGTCTCGGCACCCGCGCCGGCGCGCTCGGGGGCGACCTCCGGGTGCGCGCCCCGCTCGCCGGGCTCGACAAGGCGGCCATCATCCGGCTCGGCCTCTCCCTGGGGGTCGACTACGGCCTGACCCACAGCTGCTACGACCCGGACGCCGCTGGGCGCGCCTGCGGCGCCTGCGACTCGTGCCAGCTGCGGCGCCGGGGCTTCGCCCAGGCGGGCGTGCCCGATCCGACGGCCTACGCGGAGTAGGTCCGCGGCGCCGCGCGGTGGCTCAGGGCGCGCCGCAGACCCCCGTCGTCGTGGTCGCACGGCGCAGGGCCACGACGTCCGCTTCCTCGGAGTAGGTGGTGCCGGAGGCGCCACCGTGCTGGTCGGCCTCGTGCTCTGGCTCGTGAAAGACAAGCTCTTCGTCAAGAAGGACGGCCACCTCGGCGTCGCGCGCTTCGCTCTCCCCGGCTCCGTGCGAGGCAGCTCGCGGTGACCTCGTGGAATCAGTGGCGACCGCGGCCGCCGCGCCGCCGCCGGCGCCGGCGGGACCCGCCGCCGATCCGGTCAGGATCGGCGCCCACCGCGGGCCGCGGCTCCGCCTCGTCGACGACCACCGGCGCCCCAGCCAGCAGGAAGAGCCAGCCGTCGAGGGTCGCGGGCACCGCGCCCGCGGCCTCGGCGTAGAGCCCGAACAGGGCCAGGGCCTCGCCGAAGAGGTCGCGCCGGGCCAGGGCAAAGCTCCGGCTGCGGCGCCGCGGCGGCTGCCCGAACCGCCGCTGCAGCTCGAGCAGCTCCCGCGCGCGCTCGCCGTCCCGGCGCGAGGCCCGCACCTCCGCGAGGTGCGGCTGCAGCCGGGCCACGAGCGCGGCCGAGGCGTCGGGAGTGTCCGCGTTCGGCTCCAGCACATCGTCGAGGAACGGGCGCAGCAGGGTCGCCAGGATGAAGGCGTTCGACGGCGGCACGGTGGCGGCCCGCGCCACCCGGTCGAGGGCCGCGAGGGTGGCCTGCAGGCGGGCCGAGGCCGCCGCGCCGTCGGGATCCGCGTCATCGAGCGCCGCCGCCAGGTCCGGCAGCAGCACCTGCAGCACGCCGGTCACACGGAGCAGCAGCATGGAGGGCGCGGCGGCGCCACCGCGGAGCAGGCGGTAGATCTCCTCGACCACCCGCGGCGGGGCGCACTTGGCGATGTCGCCGCGGTGCTGGAGCAGCGCCGCGTAGGTCGCCGGCTCGATGGTGAAGCCCAGGCGGGCGGCGAACTTCACGGCGCGCAGGATGCGCACCGGGTCCTCCTGCATGCGGATGTCGGGGTCGCCGATGGTGCGCACCAGGCCCGCGCGCAGGTCGTCGAGACCGCCGACGTAGTCGATGAGCTCCCCGGCCGAGGGGTCGTAGAAGAGGCCGTTGATGGTGAAGTCGCGCCGCCGCGCATCCTCCTCGGCGGTGCCGAAGACGTTGTCGCGCTGGATGAGCAGGTCGCTCTCGTCCTCGCTCTCGGGGCGCGGGTTCTGGCGGAAGGTCGCGGTCTCGATGATCTTCCGCCCGAAGAAGACGTGCGCCAGCCGGAACCGCCGCCCGATGATGCGGCAGTTGCGGAAGACGCGCTTCATGTCGGTGGGCGTGGCCGACGTCGCCACGTCGAAGTCCTTGGGCGTGCGGCCGAGGAGCAGATCGCGCACGCAGCCGCCCACCAGGTAGGCCAGGTGGCCGCTCTGCTGGAGGCGCCGCACCACCTTGGCCGCGTCGAAATCGATGAGCGCGGGATCGATGGGGGGACGGGGCCGCGGTGAGGCCGGGAGCGACGTCTCGGGGACGTCCCCGGAGGCAGGAAGATTGGAATGCAAGGCTAGGGCTGCCCTGGAGGCTGTCCTACACCTACCACATCCACGCGGAGGCGGCAACCTCGGCTTCCAGGGAGCTATTCGCGCTGCCCCGTTTTCGCGCGCCAGCGACGCAAGCGATCGATATTGCAGAGGCGAGGCGCTTACAAGTTGCCGGAATTGACCAGGCACCTATGGCACTCAACCCCCTCGGAGAGGCTGATTCTTGGGG
>JACRCY010000301.1 GCA_016218785.1 Deltaproteobacteria bacterium | reverse complement strand
GGGCACGCGCGCAGGTGGTCCGCGACCGCGGCGCGCTGCGGCTCCGGCAGCTCGCCGAGGTGGAAGCGCTCCAGCGCGAGCCAGGACACCGGCTGCTCGATGCAGGCTGTCCCGCTCATGCTCCCTCCTGCCCCATCAGCGCGCGCACCGCCGCCCGGATCTGATCGAGCCGCTTGCCGACGGTCTTGCGGCTCGTCGCGAGGAGCTCGGCGATCTCGTCCTGCGTCAGATCGTCGAAGTACCGGTACACGAGCACCTCGGTCGCCTTCGGGTCCAGCCGGCCCAGGAGCTTCACGAGGAGGTCGACGCCGATGACCTGGTCGTCGCAGCGCGTGCGCACCTCGCCGCGGAGCGCGACGTCGTGCCGCGCGAGCAGCCGCTGGTGGTTGCTCGCGTCGCGCAGGAGGTTGAGGCAACGGTTCGTGAGCGCGCGGTACAGGTACGGCAGATCCATGGTGCCCTCCCCGCGGCTCACGAGATCGGCGAACAGACCCTGCACGACGTCCTCCGCGTCGCTGCGGTTGCCGAGCAGGCGCTGCCCCTTGCGCAGGAGCGCCGGCCCGTAGCGGCGGTAGGCTTCCATCCGCGGGCTACTCGCACACGCGGGCGTAGCCCGGCAACCAGCACGTCGAGCCGCTGCCCACCGCCTGCTGGCAGTCGGCGTCCGCCTCGCAGGTCGCGAAGATGGTGCCCGAGCACAGGCCGACGGCGGTGGGGGGGCCGCAGGTCCCGCTCGCGCAGTCGCTGTCGTCCAGACAGTGGGCCCCGGGATCGGCCGGCGGGGCGCACTCGCGGTGGGATCCCGCGCCCGTCTCCAGCATCCGGCACACCGCCCCGGCCTGACACCCCGCGCTCGTGCGGCAGGCGCCGCACGCGAAGGCGACCCAGCCGCCGCCCGCGACGGCGTGGAGCGCGCCGTCGGCACAGATGCCGCTCTGACACTGCTCGTCCGTCTCGCAGTTCGCCCCCAACGGGCGGTCGACGAGCGGCGGGGGGGCCACGGTGCAGTCGCTGCTCGCCGTGATCCGGAGGTGGGCGACGACCGCGCGGCCCGGGCCCGTCTTCAGCAGCCGGAAGCGCACCGCCTGGTACCAGGACGGCGCCGAGAGGAGCACCTGGACCAGGGCCCAGTCGTTGCCGGCCACCGGCGCCTCGTACTCGATCGAGCCGTCGTCCTCGTAGTCGAGCTGGAGCGTGACCGTCGTGCTCGAATCGATGTCGGCGAGCGTCTCGAACCGGAAGCACCAGGTGGGCGAGGTGAGCGGCGCGACGTCGAGGCGCTGCGACACCGCCGCCGGGCTGCCGACGAGCTCGACCCCGTAGTCGTTCGGGTGCCAGGTGGGGACCCGCTTGATGGCGCCGGCGTCCGTCTGCCAGTAGCAGAGCGACGGGCCGCACCACTGGTCGAAGGAGGGGTCCTGGTTGAGGTTGGGCTCGCAGCTCGACCAGCCCCCGACGACGGGGACCGCGGCGAGGAGGAAGAGCCCGAGAACACCGCGCACGTGGCTCATGGGACGCTCCCTTACCAGGCGCTCCGCACGCCGATGGCGATCCACGGACCGCCGCTGTCGTGCCAGTCGCCGAGGAGGTTCTTGACCGTGGGCGCCATCGTGTAGCCGAGCTGGAAGAACGCCCCCAGGTGCTTCCACGGCATGCACTCGAGCCCGCCCGCCACCGCGAGCTCGTAGCCGACGTAGGTCTCGCGCGTGCTGGGCGTCCCGGAGTCGTCCCGATACTTGGTGAACCCCAGGGTCAGCCCCACCCCGGCCTGCGCGTAGGGGGTGAGCTTGCCCCGCACGAGCGGCAGCCCCGCGCGCAGGAAGACGCCGAGCCCGTAGCTGCTCCACGTGAAGGTCTGGCCCGGGAGGTCGGTGACGTCCCGCCGGTAGCGGCGCTGCTCCAGCGTGTCGAAGCGCATCAGGACGCTGAGGTGGCGGGTCAGCCGGAAGGTCCCGGCGGCCGTCACGTTCAGGGAGGTGACCAGGAAGTCGTCGCCGCTGAAGCCGAAGTCGCCGAGCCGATGGTTGTACCCGTCGGAGCGCGACCACATGGCCCCGGCGCCGAGCTCCACGCCCCAGCGCGTGAGTGCCGGCGCGGGGCTCTTGGCCTCGGCCTCCTCGAGGGGCACGGCGCGGCAGCGCTCGAGCTGCAGCTCGGGTGCGGCCCCCGCGGCCAGCGCGAGGTCACAGCGGTACCCGGCGCGGCCCCGCCGCACGAGCGCCACGTACCGGCCGGGCGCGAGCCCCAGCCGCACGCGCTCGCCGGCGGCCTTGCTCAGCTCGGCCACGACGGCGCCGCCGGGCTGCCGCTGCAGCACGATCTCGGCGCTCAGCGCCGCCGGCACCTGCAGGTGGGCGGAGGCCCGGGCCGGGTAGGTCAGCACCAGCTCGCCCTTGCCGCGGAGGTCGTTCTCGAGCGTCGCGTGCTGCCGGCCGACGGCGGTCCCGGCCGTGGCCGCGAGCGTGCGGTGGTACGCGTAGCGGTAGGCCTCGGCCAGCGTGATCCGCCCGTCGCCGTCGCTGTCGGCGGCGCCGCGGAGCCCGACGAGCAGGTGGTGCGTGAAGTAGGACGAGCGCAGCCGCTCGGACTCCTGGGACAGCTCGCTGCCGGTGCTGCTCGCCATGATCGCGAGCCCGGCCGCGTTGAGCTCCTGGGTTGAGTTGAAGGAGAAGTCCGCGGCGGGGGCGGCGCCCTTGATCTGCGAGATGGCGCCGGTCTGGCACGCGTCGAGGATCGCGATCGTGACGGTGGCCGGGAGGCGCGCCAGCTCGGCGCGGAGCTCGGCGAGCGAGAGCTCCTCGCGGCCGAGGGCCAGCGCGGTGGCGCGGGCGTGTCCCGAGTAGTAGAAGGTGAAGAGCGTGGGGTTGCCCCGGCGGGCC
>JACRCY010000037.1 GCA_016218785.1 Deltaproteobacteria bacterium | reverse complement strand
TGGACGGCCACGAGCAGGCGCAGCTCGTGGCGCGGCGGGCGGGACCTACGGCCGCACCTCGATCACGGGCGCGGGCGCCGCGAAGGCCTCGCCCACCGCGGCGGCCGCGTCGACGCCGGCGCCCTGCAGCGCGGCCAGCAGGGCGTCGGCCCGATCGCCGTCGACGGCGATGAGCAGGCCGCCCGAGGTCTGCGGGTCGAAGAGGACCGCCTGCTGCCACTCCGGCAGGCCTTCGAGGCCGCGCACGTGGGGCGCCAGGTGGGCGTGGTTCTCTCGGGTGCAGCGCGTGGAGACGCCCGCCTCGGCCAGCTCGCGGGCGCGCGGGTAGAGCGGCACGCGGCCGGCGTGGAGGCGCACGCCGCAGCCGCTGGCCGCGGCCAGCTCGAACGCGTGGCCCAGCAGCGCGAAGCCGGTCACGTCGGTCACGGCGTGCGGCGCGAAGCGGGCGGCCACCTCGGCCGCGGCGCGGTTGAGCATCGCCATCTGGTCGGCCACGCGGACGACGTCGTCGTGCGTGCACAGGTCCTGGCGCCGACCGTTGATCACGAGCCCCGTGCCCACGGGCTTGGTGAGGACCAGCGCGTCGCCGGGCCGGAGGCCGCGGTTGCGCCAGATGGCGTCCGGCGCGACCTCGCCCGTCACGGCCAGGCCGAAGAGCAGCTCGGGGTTGCGGGCGGTGTGGCCGCCGATCACGACCGCGCCCGCCTCGAGCACCTTGGCCTGGGCGCCGGCGAGGATGTCGCGGGCCGCGCGCTCGTGCAGCTCCGCGGGGAAGGCGCAGAGGTTGAGCGCGGTCAGCGGCCGGCCGCCCATGGCGTAGACGTCGGAGATCGAGTTGGCCGCGGCCACCGCGCCGAAGCGCCACGGGTCGTCGAGCACCGGCGCGATCAGGTCCGCCGTGGTCACCAGGCACAGGTCGGCGCGCACGCGGAACACGCCCGCGTCGTCGGACGTCTCCATCCCGACCAGGACGCGGGGATCCCGGGCCGGCAGCAGGCTCGCCATCATCGCGCGCAGGTCGCCCGGACCTACCTTGGCCGCTCAACCACCCGCCGACGCCAGCCGGGTTATGAGCCGCGGATCGATCTCCATGCCGCCAGAGTACCACCGATGGCGGCCGGGGCAAGTCGGGTGCGCCGCGGTGATCCGACCTGGCGCCGCCCATGGCTCCAGTGTGGCGGCCGCGGCGTCCGCAGTCGCACCGATGGCGCGGGCCCAAGGACGGCGGTAGGATAGCTCGTGATGGGTGAGCTGGCGAGACAGCTGTTCGAGACGGCGCTCAAGCTGCCGACCGACGAGCGGGCCGCACTGGCCGCCGAGCTGATGGCCAGCATCGATGGCGAGCCCGACGCCGACGCCGAGGAAGCCAGCCTCAAGGCGCTCGAGCGCGCGGCCGGCGAGCTCCGCGCGCGCGACCCCGACCGCTCGGTGGCCTTCGTGACGGCCGACCGTCACACCGCGCTGGGCGAGGTCGTGGCGGTCATGGCCGCGCTGCGGGTCCACTACCCCAACGTGGTCCTCGGCGCGACCGGCCCCGCCTTCACGCAGGGGGAGGGGCCTGGCCGGCGACGCCGCCCCTGAGCCGCGGCCGTCGGGTTGCAGCGGGCCGGGAAGCGGGGCACTATCTCGGATGGGGCCGCGTCGCGCGCTCGGCGAGCCCCACGGCGTCGAGCCCGAGGAGAGCGACGTGGCACGTAGTCCACACGCACGGAGGGATCGATGTCCAAGTTCCGCGGCACGGTGAAGCACTCGGACCTCGAGGGCGGGCGCTGGGAGCTCCACGCCGAGGACGGCGAGGTCTACGACCTGGAGGGGGCCGCGGCCGACGTCCTGCGCGACGGCCTGCGCGTCGAGGTCGAGGGCAAGGTCGAGAAGGGCATGATGTCCATCGGCATGCGCGGCGGCGTGCTGCGCGTGAAGCAGGCGCGGGCGGTCTGAACGAGGCGGGTGGGCAGGGCGCTACGCGGCGGGCACCATGGTGAAGCCCGCCGCCGCAAAGTGGCGGTCACTCGTCAGCGCCGCCGAGAGTCGCTTCTCCCGCATCACCACGAAGCTGGTGCAGTCGGTGAACGAGAAGCGCTGGTCGCGCCACTTGAAGTACCACTCCCGGGCGCGGTCGAAGCGGGCCGGCTCGATCCACTCCCACAGGAGCCGCGAGCTACCCTCGATCTGCTCCCACCAGGCTACGGCCTCGTCGTGGCCGAGGCGCACGCGCAGGAGGGTGAAGGTCTCGTCGGCAACGTAGTCCGTGGTGACCAGGAAGCCCCCCTGCGCGAGCCAGTCGTCGCGCGTCTTCCGGGCGCGCTCGTGCAACGGGTCGGCCGTGTCGGCGAGCATCATCCATCCCGCGGTGTCTACGAAGAGGTGCTTCAACGGCGGACCCCGTAGAGCACCTGGTCGTGATCCGCGGCGGTGAGCCCGTCCCGGGAGCGTCCCAGCGCTGGCGCACGGAACAGGGGGTCCGCGTCGAGGGGCCCGGGCGCGGCGCCCGCCTCGTCCACCGGCACCATGCGGAAGGCCGGTCGGGACCGGTACAGGACGGTGAACCGCTCGCCGCGGCGCACCCGCCGCACGATCTCCGGCAGGGAGGCCCGCAGGTCCTTGGCGTTGATGATCCGGTCCATGGTGGCTGCCTCGAAGTTCAACTTGAGTTTACCCGAGTTGCCGGCTCACGTCAACGGTCATCGTGGCACCTCGGTCCGCGGCGTCGCCGGTCCCGCGACCGGCTGCGCCCCGGCGGCGGCCGAAGGCCGCCCGTGTCGCGCGGAGCCTGACTCAGTCGCCGATGATCTCGTAGAGCCCCTCGACCACCTCGGCCACTTCCTCGGGCGACGCCTGCCCGAGCTTCTTCCCGAGGCGCTCCACCGCGAGCGTGCGAACCTGGCTGATCTTGACCCACGAGCGCTTGGGCAGACGGGGGCTCGCGAGCTCGAGGCTCAGCGGGAAGCCGGCGCGTTGGGGCTGGCTGGTCAGCGCGGCCGCGATCACGGTCCCGGACCGCTCGGTGAACACGTCATGGCTGAGGACCAGGACCGGGCGGAGACCGGCCTGCTCCCGACCCCGCACCGGATTGAGGTCGGCCCAGCGGATCTCGCCCCTCAGTACTCGGGCCATGTCTCGAGCTCCACGCCCAGGCCCTCCTCGGCCAGCGCCCGCTCGTCGGCGGGATCGAGCTTGGCGCATTCGCGCGCGAGCCGGCCCCGCTCCAGGCGGTCGAGGTGCTCCTCGACGGCGATCTGGATCACCCGGCTCCGATTCGGGACGCGGCGCTGCGCCACGAGCTGGTCGAGCCGGCGCAGCGTCTCGCGGTCGAGCGTGATTGCGATCTTCGCGACGGGCACGGTGTGCCTCCTGGTATCCAGTATGATGAATCATCATACCAGGCACAAGAGCGAAACGAGCCGGGCGGGACGGCGCGGCGGCTACTTCGCGGCGCCGCCCGGCCCGACCACGGGCCGCGCGGTCTGCGAGCACCCGCCGCCGCGTCACTGCCGCGATGGTACGAGCGGCCTCGCGCTCCGCATCGTCCGTCCGCCGCAGGCCGCCCGTGGTCGTCGTCAGCGGGGGACAGGGGGGGGGGTCTTGCCACCACCCGAGGACTCAGCCAGACTGAGATCATGACGCGGACGTTCAACGGCTACGACCGGATCACCACCGACCCCGAGGTTCTGGGTGGCAAGCCCTGCATCCGCGGACTCCGCCTCAGCGTCCAGCGCGTGCTCCAGGTGCTCTCGGACAACCCGAGTTGGGAGGAGCTGCGCGCCGACTATCCCGAGCTCGAACCGGAGGACATCCGGCAGGCGCTGGCCTTCGCGGCAAACTGGCTCGACGACCGCGTGGTCCCGCTGGACTCCGCGGCGTGACGAGGCTCCTCCTCGACATGGGTCTGCCGCGGAGGGCTGCCTCCGATCTGCGCGAGTGGTCTTGGGACGTCGCGCACGTGGCGGAGCGCGGCATGTCTCGCGCTACCGACCGCGAGATCCTGGCGGTCGCTGCCCAGGAGCAACGGGCGGTGGTGACGCTCGACGGCGACTTCGCGAGGCTCGTGGCGCTCGAGTTGCTCAGCGCCCCTTCGATCATCTTCTTCCGTCTGGACCACGTGGACCGGCGCGTGGCCGTCGACCTCCTCACGGAGATCGTGCCCCGGTTCGAGCAGGAGCTCGCGGCCGGGTGCGTGGTCTCGGTGGGCCGCGCCGGCTGCCGGGTGCACAAGCTCCCGGTCAGGTAGCGCGAGGCCCGACCACTGGCCGCGCGCTCGTGCGCGCGGCGGCCGCCGCCCGGGCCACCCCTCGGCTGGCGGCACTGCCTTGACCCACGGTCGCGGGCGCGGGAAACTAGAGAGCATGAGCGTGGCAACGTTCGAGGGCGTCGTCGAGGACGGCCAGATCCGGCTCGAGTCCGGCGTACGCCTGCCGGACCACACGAGGGTGTACGTGCTGGTGCCGGAGGCCGGGATGGCGCAGGTGGCGCGCGTGGCGACCCCCCGGCTGGCGCATCCCGAGCAGGCCGGGGATTTCCGCATGGACATCGTCGAGGGACCGGCCGATGCCGGAGTATGACGCCACCCGGTTCAGTCCGCCGGCACCGCTCGCCCACGTGTTGCTGCGGAACCGCGACACTGGCGCGACGTGGCCCGGCGCTGTCCGTCCGGGCCATCGCCCCCATGATACCGCGGCGGCGCGGCGCCGCACCCGCGGAACGTGCCTGCGCAACGCGCCCCGTGCCCCCGTGGCGGCGCCCGTCACCCCACCCGGCGGATCTTCTCGACGTGGCGGGACGGGCGGGTGAGCGCGAGATCGTAGTTGGCCTGGAGGTTCAGCCAGAACTCCGGCGACGTTCCCAGCGCCTCGGCCAGCAACCAGGCCGTGTCTGCCGAGACGCCGCGCTTGCCCTTGACGATCTCGTTGACCCGCTGCACCGGGATGCCGAGGTGCTCGGCCAGGCGCGTCTGAGTGATCCCACCCGGCCGCAGGAACTCCTCGGCCAGGATCTCGCCGGGGTGACTCGGGATACGGCGCTTGGGGATCATGGCCGTCCTCCAATGATAGTCCGTGAACCTGACGTCGTGGGCGCCGTTCTCGTCCCACCGGAAGACGCTGCGCCACAGGGGCGTTCACCCGGATGCAGGCGGAAACGGGAAATCGGCGCTTGTCGAAGCCCAGTCTGCGCGTTACAATTGTGTTGCATTCGTGTTGTAGCTCGGAGGTGCGCAGATGCGCTCGGCCTTCGCCCGGGAAGCGGTCTATGTCCGCAGCGCCGCCGGTCTCAGCGGCGCCGACGTGGCACGGGCCACCGGGGTGCGCCCCAGCACGGTGAGATCCTGGTTCGCCCAGACGCGCTCCCCGGCCCGCCCGCGCGCCGCGGAGCGGCTCGTCGAGCTGGCGGCCCTCGTCGAACGGCTGACGCGGGTGATGGCCCCGGACTACGTCGCGGTGTGGCTGCGCAAGCCCAACCCGGCCCTTGACGACGGCAAGCCGCTGGACGTGATCCGCAAGGGGGGCTACGTGAAGGTGTCGCGGATCGTCGCCGCCCTGGAATCGCCCCCCGCGGTCTAGGACGTGCCGCTCGACGTCGACAGCGCGTCGGTCGCCGGCGTGTGGTGGCGCCACATTCCCGGCGGTGGCGAGGTCCACTATCGGGCTCCGCACCCGGCCGACGGCCGTTGGCAGCGCGGCGCGGTAGTAGAGGCGCTGTACTTCGCCGACTCGCCGGAGACCGCGTGGGCCGAGTGGTACCGGTTCCTGGCCGAGTTCGCGCTGCGTCCGACCGAGCAGATGCCGCGCGACCTCTGGCGCTGGCGAGTGACGCTCCCGCGCGTGGCCGACCTTCGCGGCTTCCGGCGCCTCCAGCGCGTCGGGCTCCAGGTCCCGCCGCCCGGACGCGCGGGCTGGGGGCCATTTCAGCAGGTGGGTGAGGCCCTGCATCGCGAGGGCTGGCCCGCGCTGATCGCGCCGTCGGCGGCCCGGCCCGACGTGGGCCGGATCCTGTGCGTCCTTCGCACCACCCGGATCGTCGCGGGGGTGCGACCCGTGCCCCCGCCCCGGCGTCTGCGCAAACCGCCCGCGCCGCCGACGGGGATGCGGACCTGAGCGGCTACTCGTTGGCCCCCCGTGGCCCGACCACCGGCCGCGCGCTCGCGTGCGCGGCCGCCGCGG
>JACRCY010000300.1 GCA_016218785.1 Deltaproteobacteria bacterium | reverse complement strand
CATTTCTCGACGGAGCGGGACTTTTTACGAGGGAATCAACCGTGCGCCACGAGCGACTCGCCTCGCCGGCGACTAGAACTGCCGGAGGAAGCGTACGTCGCCCTCATAATAGAGCCGGATGTCGTTCACGCCGTGGCGGAGCATGGCCATGCGCTCGATGCCGAGACCGAACGCGTAGCCGGTGACCGCCTCGGGGTCGTAACCGACGGCCTTGAAGACCTCGGGGTCGACCATGCCGCTGCCGCCGATCTCCAGCCAACCGCTCTGCTTGCACAGGCGGCACCCCTTGCCGCCGCAGAATATGCAGCTCATGTCCACCTCGGCCGACGGCTCGGTGAAGGGGAAGAAGCTGGGGCGGAAGCGCAGCTTGACGCCCGGGCCGAAGAAGCGCCGCACGAAGTGGAGCAGCGTGCCCTTCAGGTCGGCCATCGACACGTCGCGGTCCACGAGCAGCCCCTCGACCTGGGAGAACATCCGGCTGTGCGTGGGGTCGTCGTCGCGGCGGTAGACCTGCCCCGGGCAGATGACCTTCACGGGCGGCTGCTGCCGGAGCATCGTCCGGATCTGCACCGGCGAGGTGTGCGTGCGCAGGACCACGTCGTCGGTGACGTAGAACGTGTCCTGCATGTCGCGCGCCGGGTGGTCCTTCGGGATGTTCAGCGCCTCGAAGTTGTTGAAGTCGGTCTCGACCTGCGGTCCCTCCGCGATCTCGAAGCCCAGCTCGCGGAAGATGTCCACGATGTCGCGCCGCACCTGGGTGATGATGTGGAGGTGCCCGGGGCGCGGGGCGCGCCCGGGGAGGCTGACGTCGATCTGGCGCCGCAGCTCGGCGTCGAGCGCCTCGCGCGCCAGGGCCTGCAGCCGCGCGGCCGCCGCGGCCTCGACGGCCGTCTTTGCCTTGTTGAGCGCCGCGCCGATGGTCCGTCTCGTGGGCCCCGGCGCCTGTCGGATGGCGGCCTGCCCCTCGGCGATCGGCCCCTTCAGGGCGCGCGCCTGCGCGTCGCGCACCGCCGCCTCCGTGCCGAGCCCGGCGAGCTCCGCCTGGATCCGCGCGGGCAGCGCGTCGAGCACGGCGAGGAGCGCGTCCAGGTCGGTGGCGGGAGGAGCCGCGGGGGGGTCCGTGCGGGCCAACGGCTTCGTCCGCTCAGGCCGAGGCCACAGCCTTGGCCGCCTCGACCACCTTGCCGAACGCGACGGGGTCGCTGATGGCCAGGTCGGCGAGGATCTTGCGGTCGAGCTGGATCGAGGCCGACTTCAGCGACGACACCAGGCGGCTGTAGGAAACGCCCAACGCGCGCGCGGCCGCGTTGATGCGGATGATCCACAGGCTCCGGAAGTCACGCTTGCGCCGGCGGCGGTCCACATACGCGTGACGCCACGCGTGGTGGACCGAGATCGAGACCTCCTTCCACAGCTTGGAGCGGCCGCCGCGGAAGCCCTTCGCCCACTTCTTGATGCGATTGTGGCGCCTGCGCGTCTTGAATCCACGTTTTGCCCTGGGCATCTGCTACCTCATGCGTACGGAATCAGCCTCTTTACCTGATGCGCTTGCGCCTTGTCAAGGATCGACCGACGCCGCAGCCGTCGGAGCTGCTTCGGCGACTTCTTGGTCAGGATGTGGCTGTGGTAGGCCTTCTTGATCCTGACCTTCCCCTTGGCGGTGAGCTTGAACCGCTTCTTCGCACCGCTGTTGCTCTTCATCTTGGGCATTCGGCTCTCCTTGAGACCGCTACGGCTCTGGCTTCGCGGATCCTTCCGGGGTCCCGGCCGACTCGGCCGCCGCGGGGGCCGACGGCGTCGTCGTCTTCGATGCGGTGGCCGGGGCCGGCGGTGCGGCAGGCTTCGCCGCCGGCGGGGCGGCGGGACGGCTCACCACCCCGACCTTGGGCCCGATGATCATCGTCATGCGCCGGCCGTCCATGCCGGGCGCCTGCTCCACCGCGGCGAGATCGCCGACTTCCTTCAGCACGCGGTTCAGGACGGCGTGCCCCGTCTCCGGGTGCACGATCTCGCGGCCGCGGAAGATGATGAGCAGCTTGGCCTTGTTCCCCTCCTCCAGGAAGCGCTTGATGTTGCGCACCTTGAAGGCGAGGTCGTGCTCGTCCGTCTTGGGACGGAACTTGACCTCCTTGAGGACCACCGTGCTCTGGTGGCGCCGGGCCGCCTTGTCCTTCTTCGACTTCTCGTACTTGAAGCGCCCGTAGTCCATGATCTTGCAGACGGGGGGCACCGACTTGGGGCTGACCTCGACGAGATCGAGGCCGGCCTCCTCGGCCAGGCGCTGCGCTTCGTGCGTCTGCAGCACCCCCAGCTGCGAGCCGTCGGCGCCGATGACGCGCACCTCGGGCACACGGATCCGGTGGTTGATGCGGTGCTGTTCCAGTACTGGCGGTGGTGGGCGAATGGCGGCTTCCTCCTGCCTTGGTTCCTGGTCCTACGACCGGCTCGGGTGGCTCTCGTCCAGCACCTGGCGGACGAAGGCGTCGATCGGCATCATCTCCGCCTGCCTGCCGTCCCGGCTGCGGGGTGACACCCCGCGAGCGGCGACCTCCTTGTCGCCGATGACCAGCATGTATGGCGCCTTCTCGAGCTGCGCGCGCCGGATCTTGGCGCCGAGCTTGTCGCTCGAGAGGTCCTTCTCTACCCGCACTCCCGCCGCCCTGAGCTGCTCTTCCACCTCTCTGCCGAACTCCTCCGACTTCTCGGACACGGTCAGCACCTTGGCCTGCACCGGCGCGATCCAGAGCGGGAGCGCGCCCGCGTAGTGCTCGAGGAGCACCGCGAAGAACCGTTCGATGGATCCCAGCAGCGCGCGGTGGAGCATGATCGGCCGCTGGCGCGAGCCGTCCGGCGCCACGTACTCGAGCTGGAAACGCTCGGGGAGCTGGAAGTCCACCTGGATCGTCGAGCACTGCCACTCGCGGTCGAGCGCGTCGACGAGCTTCAGGTCGATCTTGGGCCCGTAGAAGGCACCGCCGCCCACGTCCATCTCGTAGTCGAGCCCGATCGCGTCCAGACCGCGCTTGAGCGCCGCCTCGGCCTCGTCCCACGCCGGCACCTCGCCCACGAACTTCGCCGGCCGGGTGGCCAGGTAGGTCTTGAAAGAGACGAAGCCGAAGGAGCGCAGGATGTGGAGGCAGAACCGCGTGACGCGCTCGATCTCGTAGTTGAGCTGGTCCTTGGTGATGAAGAGGTGCGCGTCGTCCTGGGTGAAGCCGCGGACGCGGAGCAGCCCGTGGAGCACGCCCGAGCGCTCGTAGCGGTAGACGGTCCCCAGCTCCGCCCACCGCATCGGCAGGTCGCGGTAGCTGCGCAGGCGGTTCTTGAACATGGTGATGTGGAACGGGCAGTTCATCGGCTTGACGAGGTACTGCTGCCCGTCGACGTCCATGCCGTTGTAGAGGTTCTCCTTGTACCACCCGAGGTGGCCGGAGGTCTGCCACAGGTTCTCGCGCGCGATGTGCGGCGAGTTGACCAGGTCGTAGCCGCTGGCGAGGTGCTCGCGCCGCCAGAACTCCTCGATGAGGTAGCGGGTGAGCGCGCCCTTGGGGTGCCACAGCACCAGGCCGCCACCGATGTCCTCGTCGATGGAGAAGAGGTCGAGGTCCTTGCCGAGGCGGCGGTGGTCGCGCTTCTTGGCCTCCTCGATCTTGCGCAGGTGCTCGTCGAGGGCCTTCTTGTCGGTGAAGGCGCAGCCGTAGATGCGCTGCAGCATCTGCCGGCGCTCGTCGCCGCGCCAGTACGCGCCGGCCACGTTGGTCAGCTTGTAGGCCTTGATCCGCGAGGTGCGGTCGACGTGCGGCCCGCGACAGAGGTCGACGAAGTCGCCGTGGCGGTAGAGCGTGATGGTCGTGCCCGCCGGGATCCCCTCGATGATCTCGACCTTGTACGACTCCCCCATGCCGCGGAACATCTCGACCGCCTGGTCGCGATCGATCTCCTCGCGCTGGAACTCGAGGTCGGCCTTGACGTCCTTGGCCATCTCGGCCTCGATCGCGACGAGGTCCTCCTCGGTGAACGGCCGCTCCACGTCGAAGTCGTAGTAGAAGCCGTTGTCGATGGCCGGGCCGATCGTGACCTTGGCCCCGGGGAAGAGGCGCTTCACGGCCGCGGCCATGACGTGCGAGGCGCTGTGGTTCAGGGTCTCGAGGGGCGAGTGCTCGCGCGCGGCCTTCGGAGCCACGGGGGGCGGATTGGGGGCGTCGTTGCTCATATGGTCAGGAGATCAAACATGACGGGCCGGACGAATCCGGCCCGTGTGTGGCGACGAGCAGATCCAGGCATACCAATGGCGACGAATATATAGACTTGCGTCCAGCGGCATGTCAAGTGTTTTTGCCGCGTTGGATGCCACGACGGCCTGCGGCACTGCACGCCGGCCGGCATTGCCCTTGGCCCGCGCCGGCATTACCTTCCCGGGAAAGCCCGGACCGCCGGGGCAGTGACGCCGCGGCATCCCATTGTGGCGCCACGGCCGGCGTGGCGGAATTCGTCGACCAAAGCGAGGAGAACGACATGCCGCGGATGTGCCCACGCTGTCAGATCGAGCTGAAGGAGAAGCAGAACAAGGGGGTCACTCTCGACGCGTGCGACAAGTGCCACGGCCTCTGGTTCGACGCGAACGAGATCGACCAGGTCGCCGAGAAGCAGGGCCTCACCGAGTGGCTCCGCGGCGCGGCGCGCGCGTGCCCGCAGCCGGTGTGCCCCTGGTGCCAGCATCCGCAGACACGCCACGGGGCGGCGTGCGAGAAGTGCGGCGGCGCCGTCGGCGCCATCTGCCCCGTCTGTCAGGTGTGGATGCCCGCCTTCGAGGTCAAGGGCGTCACCGTCGACTTCTGCGTGCGCTGCGCGGGGCTCTGGCTGGACGCGAGCGAGCTGGAGCAGCTCATGGCCGCGGGCCTGAGCGTCCCGAGCGTGCCCGCGGCCGCGACCGCGCCGACCGCGCTCGCCACTCCTGGCTCGCAGCCCGCCATCCCCCCGGCCGCGACCGCGCCGACCGCGCTCGCCCCCGGAGGCGCTCAGCCGGCCACGGCGCGACGTCCGCGCTACCACGCCCCCGTCGACGCCGCGACGGGACAGCCGACGGCCACGCCACCGACGCAGCTTCCGCCGACCGTGAGCGTGCCGCCGCCGCAGGCGCCCGCGCAGCGGCCTCGGGCGCCGCAGCCGCCACCGCAGGGCTACCAGCCGCCGCCGCAGGGCTATCAGCCGCCACCGCAGGGCTATCAGCCGCCACCGCAGGGCTATCAGCCGCCGCCGCAGGGTTACCAGCCGCCGCCGCAAGGCTACCAGCAGGGTTATCAGCAGCCCCAGTACCAACAGCCTCCAGCCGGCTTCCAGCCGGCCCCCGGGTACCAGCAGGCTCCCCAGTATGTCCAGACGCCGATCCAGATGGTCCAGCCGCAGCCATACGTGGCCACGCCCATCGTCTCCGCCCCCGCCTACTATGACCCCTACTGGGCCGCGTACCCCGGCTACTACGCATATGGCCCCGGTTACTGGTACGACGGGTGCTACTACGATCCCTACTACGGGGCTGCCGGCGCGATGGCGGTCGGCGCCGCAGTCGGGGTGGGCGCCGTGGCCACCGCCTGCATGATGGACTCGGTCTTCGACATCGGCTTCGGGTTCTGGTAGTCCGGGTTCCCTTCTCCCTCCCCTCTCCTTCCTTCAGATGGACCTTGAACGTTCGATGCTGAACGTTTAACCCATGACTTTCAACAGCTTCTCACGTTGTGATACATTCCTCTTGACTTCGTATCACATTGTGACTAATAGTATCACTGTGAATCACGAGGGTCCAATGAGCGGCAAGGAACCAACCAGCGAAGAGTCCGTGAAGAGCGAGCCGACCCCCGAGGACAGCGGTCACGAGGACCGGACTCACGAGGAGCGGGCGCGCAAGGAAAAGGTGCTCCACACGCGCATCCCGGCCTCGCTCGAGGAGGAGATCAAGCGCCTGGCCGATGCCCTGGCCATTCCGGTCTCGAACCTGGTGCGCAACATCCTCCAGGACACTGTCGGCATGGTGGGGACGGTCGCCGACCACGTGGGCGGCGTGGTCACGGGCCTGCGCGACGACGCCAAGGCGCTCTCGAATCGCGTCGTCGCCGACCGCGACAACCTGCGCCGCCGGTGGGCCGACTACCAGGTGCGCCAGACGCGGGCCCAGACGGACCCGGCACCGGAGGCGAGCGGCGAGGCCGTGCCGCCCGCGAAGCCAGCGGCGCCCCCTCCCCTCGACGGGATCTTCGGCTGGCAGCCGCTCACGCTCAACATCGAGACCACGTGCGCGCTGTGCGCGCTCGAGCTGGCGCGGGGTGCCGAGGCCTTCCTGGGCCTGGGCGACGACCCCAAGCGGAGGATCTTCATTTGCCCGGGCTGCCTGCCGCGGGCGTAGGGACTGACCAAGGACTGGAGGACACCATGTACGTGCACACCGACCTGAACAAGAGCCTCAACACCCTGTTCGACACCGGCCTGAGCTTTGCGCGGTTCGGCTTCAGCGTCGCGGGCGCCGCCGTGAACTACGCGTCCGAGATCCTCAAGGACGTCAGCATCGAGCTGAAGACGGCGAGCGAGCGCGTGGCCCCCTACGTGCAGGGCGCGGAGCCGCCCGTCGTGGAGGCCGAGGCCAAGCCCGCCGAGTAGCGCCTGCCTTCGTGCCTCCTCCGGCGCAACCCCGGGAGGCGACTCACCCGCCAAGCTCCGCGCGGGGTCCTCTGTCTTTCTGATCAGAGCACGCCCGAGAAAGCGCTTGCCCTTTGGCCGGGATCACGGCTAAAGTGCACGAGTTAGGCGCTGCAGACCGTTTCGCGCGCCAGGCTGGAGCGGATGGCCCGCACCATGACATCACTGTCCCAGGTGTCTCGGGCCCCGCACGCTGTCGTAGGGGCGAGGCCCCGCGCGCGAGCCCGCGCCCGACGCGTCGCCGCTCGCGAGGGCGTGGAGCCCGACGAGGACCCTGCATGACGCTGGTCGGCAAGGTCCTGGAGAAGTACAAGATCCTGGACAAGGTCGGCCAGGGGGGCATGGCGGTCGTCTACCGCGGCCTCGACACCACCCTCGGGCGCGAGGTGGCGGTCAAGGTCCTCCACCCGCACCTCGCCGAGCTCGAGGAGTCGCGGCTCCGGCTGCAGCGCGAGGCGCAGGCCGTGGCCAAGCTGCACCACGAGAACATCCTCGAGATCTTCGCCTACAGCGGCCTCGACTCCCCCGAGAGCTACATCGTCACCGAGTACATCCACGGCAAGACGCTCAAGGACCTCCTCAAGGACACGCCCATCCCCCACCCCGAGGTGGCGGCGATGATCGTGCACCAGGTCTGCCTGGCGCTCCGCCACGCGCACTCGTTCGGCGTCATCCACCGGGACATCAAGCCCGAGAACGTGATGATCCGCGACGACGGGGTGGTGAAGCTCACCGACTTCGGCATCGCCCAGATCATCGACAAGGAGCGGATGACGGTCACCGGGCAGCTGCTCGGCTCCCCCGCCTACATGGCGCCGGAGCAGGTGGACGGGAAGCCGGCCGACTTCCGCAGCGACGTCTTCTCCGTCGGCATCCTGCTCTACCAGCTCGCCACGGGCGACCTCCCCTTCCGCGGCAAGAACCCGCACGAGGTCCTCAAGAAGATCGCCGACTGCAAGTACCTCGACCCGGAGATCGCCCGCCCCGAGGTCGGCGCCCGCCTGGCGCGCATCATCAGCCGCGCCCTGTGCCGCGACCCGGCCGCGCGTCACGCCGACATCGCCGCCATGCTCGAGGAGCTGGAGAGCTACCTCGCCGAGGCCGACGTCACCGAGCCCCGCGCCGAGCTCAAGAAGTTCTTCGGCGACCCGAAGGGCTACTCCGCCGACTTCAAGCCCCGCCTGGTCGCCGCGCTCACGCGCCACGGCGAGAAGGCCCTCTCCGCGGGCAAGACGCCCCAGGCGCTGGAGCTGTTCAACCGGGTGCTCACCGTCGACCCGGGCAACCAGCGGGTCACCCGGAACCTCGCCCGCCTCTCGCGGCGCAGGCTGTGGGCGCTCGCCGGCGTGTACGGGGCCGTGGCGCT
>JACRCY010000306.1 GCA_016218785.1 Deltaproteobacteria bacterium | reverse complement strand
GGCCCGGCCGGCAGTACCTGGCCGGTGTAGCTGGACGCCATGGCGGGACCGCTCGCGACTTTGTCCGAGGCCCTGGGGGTCCCGCCACAAGGGATGATCGGGGGCCGCCGGACGTGGTATTGTGAAGGCAGCGATGCCTCGCGTGGCGCGGTGCCCGGCGGCGGTGATCGCATTGCTCGCCGGGGGTTGTCGGTTCGACCTCGGGGCCCTGCCCGAGCTGCAGTCCGACGGTGGGGGCGGCGAGGCTGGCGTGGATGCTGCCGCGGGCGAGGCCGGCGGGCCCGAGGATGGCCCCCGGGACGGGCTCCCGCCGCAGACGGACGGGACGCTGCAGTCGGACGGGCCGCTGCAGTCGGACGCCCCGCCGCAGACCGACGCCCCGCCGCAGACCGACGCCCCGCCGCAGACCGACGCCCCGGCATGCGGGACGCTCACCTACTGCCCCGGGGAGGGCTGCTTCGACCTCGCGACTGACCCCACCCACTGCGGCAACTGCGCGACCAACTGCGCCAGCGGCAACTGCTCGGAGGGGATCTGCTGCCCGGCGGGGCAGCTCAACTGCGGCGGCGCCTGCTTCAACATCGCCATCAACCACGACCACTGCGGCGACTGCGTCACGGCCTGCAGCGCGATCGAGGACTGTATCGGCGGGGACTGCCAGACGAAGGTCGCCTGTACCGCAGGGACCGAGGACCAGGAGTTCCAGGATGGGATGATCGGGTGCAAGGGCACGGTGACCTTCGCCAACCGGGCCACCCTCTGCGCGGCGGGATTCCGCGTCTGCACAGCGGCCGAGTGGGTCGCGCGACGGGGCGGGGTCGCGCCCACCTACGACTACTGGACGAACGACGTCCTCTACGCCTCGGGATCCGACCAGGACTGTGCGGTCGACCTCACCCATCACACCGGCGACTGGTGCGGCAGCACCAATCCGATGCGCGTCTGCTCGGGTTACTACGATCCGCTGGGCAACCACTGCAACTGGATCCGGTGCGGGCTCAACCAGAGACACCCCGACGACTACTTCGGCGGCTGCCAGAACAACCCGACGGCCGGCGCGCTGTGCTGCCCCCCGTAGCCCGGCGCGCGGGCGTAGCCACGTAGGCGGCCGTCGCGGCTGACGTCGACGGTCCGGCGCGTCAGCCTGGCTCGCGCGCGGCTCCCGTCGATGCTACGGTTCCCCGCGGGAGGCCACTGACGATGGCGAGCCTGGCGCTGCGCAAGCGGGGGGAGATGACGTGGGAGGTGACGGCGGACGCGCGGCCCGACATGCGCGTGCCGGCGCGCCTCTACGCCGACGAGAAGCTGCTCGACGCGATCCGCCGCGACCGTTCCCTCGACCAGCTCGTGAACGTGGCCACCCTGCGGGGCCTGCGCGGGTGCGTCTACGCCATGCCCGACGTGCACGAGGGGTACGGCTTTCCGGTCGGGGGGGTGGCGGCCACCGACGCGCGCACCGGGGTCATCTCCCCGGGCGGCGTCGGCTACGACATCAACTGCGGGGTGCGGCTGCTCGCGGCCGAGGTCACCGCCGACGACGTGGGGGGCCGCGTCGAAGGCATCGTGCACGACCTCGCGCGCAGCATCCCGTCGGGGCAGGGGCGCGGCGGCGCGCTGAGCCTCGACGACGAGGAACTCGACCGGGTGCTCGAGGAGGGGTGTCGCTACCTGGTCGAGCGGGGCCTGGCGAGCGCCGACGACCTTGAGGCCATCGAGGCCGGCGGGCGGCTCGCGGGGGCCGAGGCGGCGGCGGTCTCGGAGCGCGCGAAGGAGCGCGGCCGCAACCAGCTCGGCACCCTCGGGTCGGGCAACCACTTCGTCGAGGTGGGCGTGGTCGACGAGGTTTTCGACGAGGCCGCGGCGGCGGCCTTCGGGCTGCGCGCCCGCCAGGTCACGCTGCTGATCCACAGCGGGTCACGCGGCCTCGGGCACCAGGTCTGCACCGACTACGTGAAGCTCATGGATCGGGTCATGGCGCGCTACGACATCGTGCTCCCCGACCGGGAGCTGGCGTGCGCGCCGCTCGACTCGCCCGAGGGGCAGCGCTACTTCGCGGCCATGTCCGCGGCCGGCAACTTCGCGTGGTCGAACCGGCAGCTGATCGCCGAGGGCGGGCGCAAGGTGTTCCGGCGCGCGCTCGGCGGGGCCGGCGCCCTGCGGCTGGTGTACGACGTGGCGCACAACCTCGCCAAGCTTGAGGAGCACGACGGCGTCCGCCTCTGCGTCCACCGCAAGGGCGCCACCCGCGCCTTCGGGCCGTCGCACCCGGAGACGCCCGCACGCTACCGCGGCGCGGGCCAGCCGGTGATCATCCCCGGCAGCATGGGCACGGCCTCGTACGTGCTCGCGGGCACGGACGCGGCGCTGGGCCTGAGCTTCGGCAGCACCTGCCACGGCGCGGGGCGGGCCATGAGCCGCACGGCGGCGCGGCGGGCGGCGAAGGGGCAGGACGTGCGCCGCGAGCTGGAAGGGGCGGGCATCGTGGTGCGCTGCGCCTCGGCCGGGGAGCTGGCGGAGGAGGCGCCCATCGCCTACAAGGACGTCGACCGCGTGGTGAACGTGGTCCACGAGGTCGGGATCGCCCGCAAGGTGGCACGGCTCCGTCCCCTGGGGGTGGTCAAGGGGTAGCTCGACGCCACGATGGGCTGGCTCACCCTCATCGGCATCTCGGTGGCGCTGGCGATGGACGCCTTCGCGGTGGCGATCGCGGCCGGCCTGCAGCTCCGGCCGCTCACCTCGGGCCACGTCTTCCGCCTGAGCTTCCACTTCGGGCTGTTTCAGGCGGTGATGCCCATCCTCGGCTGGCTCGCCGGCACGACCGTGCAGCGCTACATCGCCGCCTACGATCACTGGATCGCGCTCGCGCTCCTCGGCTTCATCGGCGGCAAGCTGATCGTCGAGTCGCGGCGCCGCGGCGAGGAGGAGCGGGTGAGCGCCGACCCGACCCGCGGCTGGACCCTGGTCGCGCTCTCGTTCGCGACCAGCATCGACGCGCTCGCGGTGGGGCTGAGCCTCGCCATGCTCCGGGTCAGCATCTGGGTCCCGTCGCTGGTGATCGGCGTCGTCTGCGCCGCGTTCACCGTCACCGGCATGCTCATCGGCTGGCGTGTCGGGCGGGCGTGGAGCCGCCGCGTCGAGCTGGTCGGCGGCCTGGTGCTGATCGCGATTGGCGTGAAGATCGTCCTCGAGCACACTCTCGGGAAGTGAGGTGACGTGCCCCCCCTGCTGTGCATCGAGGGAGTACACAAGTCGTACGGCGGGCGGCCGGCGCTCGCGGCCCTGAGCCTCGACGTCGAGGGGGGCGAGATCCTCGGATTCATCGGGCCCAACGGCGCGGGCAAGACGACCACCATCAAGATCGTCGCGGGCCTCGCGTTCGCCGATGCGGGGCGGGTCATCGTCGACGGCCACCGGCTCGAGGGGCACGGGCCGGAGGCCCGGGCCGCCCGCGCCGCCCTCGGGCTGCTCCCCGACCGGCCGTACCTCTACGAGAAGCTGACCGGCCGCGAGTACGTCCTGTTCGTGGCCGGCCTGTACGGCGTCGAGCACGCCGCGGCCGAGCGGCACCTCGCGGAGATGGCGGCGCGGTTCCGCATGGGGGAGTACATGGACCGCCCCGTGGAGAGCATGAGCCACGGGATGAAGCAGAAGACGGCGCTGTGTGCCGCGCTGGTGCACCAACCGCCGGTCTTCGTGTGCGACGAGCCGCTGGTCGGGCTGGACCCGCACGGCGCGCGCGAGTTCAAGGCGCTCGTCCTCGAGCTCAAGCGCGCGGGGCGGGCGGTGCTCATGTCCTCGCACACCCTGGCCCTGGTCGAGGAGATCTGCGACCGGGTCGCCATCCTCCACCGCGGCCGGCTCATCGCCGAGGGGACGGTGGCCGAGATCCGCCAGCGCGCCCGCCTCGACGGCCCGCTCGAGGAGGTCTTCCTCGAGATGACCGAGGAGGAGACCGCGACGGGGGCGGGCGACTGAATGCTGCCCGCGCTCTCGCTCCGTAGCCTCGGCCGGGCCTGCGCACGACGCCACGGCGTCGGCCTCGGCGGCGCGGCGGTCGTGCTGGTCGTGGCCGCCGTGACGTGGGGCCTGCTGCGCGCCCACCCGCTGCCGCTGCTGATCTCGCTCGGGGTCGTGATCGCGGCGACCGCCGCCGTCTGCCAGCGCCGCGGCCCGCCCCACGGCGCGGCCATGCTCGCGCTCCTGCTCTCGGGCGCCGGCTTCGTGCTGCTCCTCTACTGGTTCTTCAACCGGGTCTTCTACAACCTCGCCACGCTCGAGAACCTCACGGCCGCCGAGGATCTCGGGCTGCGGCTGCAGCTCATCCAGCAACTGGTGACGCTCGTCCTCTCGCTCGGCTTCACGCTCCTCTTCATGTCCACGCCGGGAGTGGCGCTCTCCGCGCTCTACCTCGGCGACGACGCCGCGCCGCTGCTCCTCGCGCCCCGGCCGGCGCGCACCATCTTCGGCGCTCGCTTCGCCATCGCCGCGGGGCGGGTCTCGGCCATGGCGCTGGCGGTCCTCGTGCCCTGTGTCGTCGCGCTGGGGCGGGCGCTCGGGGCCGGGCCGGGCTACTACCTCGTCGCGCCCGTCGTGCTCCTGCTGCTGCTCCTGCCGCCCGTGGCCGCGGGGTGCGGCGTGACCGCGCTGCTCGTCCGCGTCTTCCCCGTGGCGCGGCTGCAGCAGGTGCTGACGGTGCTGACCGTCCTGACGCTCGCGGCGGTGGTGATCCTGGTGCGCGCGTCCCAGCCGGAGCGCCTCCTCGCGGGCGCGCCGCCCCAGGACCTGCAGTCGCTGCGCACGCTCCTCGACATGGGGGGCCTCGGGCGGCTCCCCGGCGGGTGGGCCGCCGCGGCCCTCATGAGCGCCATCGGCGCGAAGGATCCCATCGTCGGCGCCACGGGGGCGATCGGCGGCCCCGGCGGCGGCGCGGTCGCCGACGCGCTGCTGCGGCTCGTGCTCCTGGCCCTCGGCGCCGTCGGGGTGCTCGTGGTGCTGGGGCTGACCTACGCTCGCACCTGGGCCCGCGCGCACGAGCGCACCACGCGGCTGCGGCGCAGCGCGGCCCCCTGGCCGCGGGGGACCTTCGCGCTCCTGTGGCGGAAGGACGCGCGCCTCTTCAGCCGCGACGCCAAGGAGTGGTCACAGCTCCTGATGCTCGTGGCGCTCGTGGTGCTGTACCTCTACAACATCAGTCGCATGCCGCAGGACATGGCCGCGTTCCGCATCGCGGTCGCCTTCATCAACCTCGGGGTCTTGGGCTTCATGCTGGCGGCGCTGCACCTGCGCTTCACCTTCGCGGCCATGGCGCTCGAGGGCCCGGGGTTGTGGAGCCTCCTCAAGGCGCCGGTGCCGCGGGCTCGCCTCTTGTGGGAGAAGGTGCTGTTTACCGGCGTCCCCTTGGGGCTCTTCGCCCTCGTGCTGACCGCCCTGGCGGGACGCATGCTGCGCCTCCCCGGGCCGGCCCTGTGGCTAAACCTGGGGGTCGCCCTGCTGCTGGCGATCGTGCTCCACCCGCTGGCGCTGGCGTTCGGCCTGCGCCAGTACCGGCCGCCCGAGGACGATCCGGTGCGCATGGCGCTGTCGCCGGCGGGGCTGATCTACATGGTCGTGTCGTTCGTCTACGTGCTCGTGGCCCTGGCCCTGGCGACGCCGGCCATGGTGGCGCTGCTCGGCGGCCGGTACGTGCCGCGGGCGGCCGGGGTGCTGGCGGGCGCGGCGCTCGTCGTCGTGAGCGTCGTCGTCGCCGGCCTCGCCCTGCGCGACGCGCGCCGCCGGCTCCAACGGCTGGAGTGCTAGGCGGGGCCGGCCCCACCCCGCGAGCTATTCGCGCTGTGGCCAAGGGATGAAGAGTCATGGGGTAACTGTTCGCGCAGTGACTTTCTCACCCCAAGAATCAGCCTCTCCGAGGGGGTTGAGTGCCATAGGTGCCTGGTCAATTCCGGCAACTTGTAAGCG
>JACRCY010000305.1 GCA_016218785.1 Deltaproteobacteria bacterium | reverse complement strand
GCGCCCCTCAGGCCCCCGCGCCCAAGCCCGCCTGCAGGTAGCGCGCCAGGCGCGTTGGCGTGGGGGCCACGCGGCGCGCCCCTCAGGCCCCCGCGCCCAAGCCCGCCTGCAGGTAGCGCGCCAGGCGCGCGGCGACCCCGTTCACGTCGAGCCCGTCGGCCACCCGGAGCTCGTCGTCCTCGGACACGAGCCACCCCAGGTCGACGAACGCCCGGAGCGCGTTCGCGTAGATCAGCCGGGAGCAGGCCTCGCGCCGCGAGATCTCGCCGGTGAGGAAGAGCCGCTCCCCCTGCGTGTGGATGTGCCGCACCGCCTCCCGCTCGGTGTGGCGCGCCTGGCGCAGGACGCGCAGCGACCGCGCCAGGCAGTGGTAGGCCTCGACGAAGTGCCGCGTGAGGCCGGCCACGAGCCCGAGGGGCCCGAGGCCGGCCGGGGTCGGGCCGACGACGCCGTCGCACTCGGCGAGCCACCCGGCCGCGACCAGATCGGCCAGGGTCTCGTCGAAGACCCGAGCGAACCCGTCCTGCCGGTAGATGAACTCGAACTTGAGGAGCCGCGACAGCTCGAGCACCCGCTCGCGCAGCTCCGCGCGCGGGCAGCGCCCGACCAGGACGGCGATGGCGAGGAGCGACTCGTCCACCCAGTAGTGGAGGGTGTTGTTCCGGTAGTAGTCGAGGGACCCCCGCTGCTCGTCGGGGATGACGTAGATCTCCTCCCCGCGGACGCCGCGGGCGTCGACGTGGCGATCCTTGCCGAGGAGGTCGAGGGCGCGGTCGAGCGCCTCGACGTGCAGCCCGTGCGGCCCGTCGGGGTCGTTCACCGTGGCCTCGAAGCGCGCCCCGTGGTGGCGGGCGCGCTTGGCGAGCAGGCCGCAGGTGGCGATGAGGTCCTCGCGGGTGATGCCACGCCGGCCGCTCGCCAGCAGCGCCGCGGCCACCAGCGAGGTCGGCGTGATCGCGGTGACGCGGCTGATGCGGTAGACGATGCGGTGGGCCACCCGACGCACCGCGGTCTTGAGGGTCTCCTCGTCGCAGCCCGGCGCGGCGCCGGCCGCCCGGATCGCGGACAGCAGCTCGAAGGGATCGTCGATCTCGATGTCGAGCCGCCCGTAGCGGGCGCCGAGCACGCGCCCGGCGCGCAACAACGCGCCCGCGTTCTCGGCCTTCTTCTTGGCGCCGGCCAGCTCCTCGGCGTACGAGCGCTCCTCGATCACCTTCTCGTAGCCGATGGAGATCGGGACCACCTGGACGCCGCTCGTCTGGCCCGAGAGGACGGCGTCGGCGAACGAGCGCAGCAGGCCGGTCTTCGGGGGGAGGAACTTGCCGGTGCGGCTGCGCGTCCCCTCGATGAAGAACTCGATGTTGTACCCCTCGCGCAGCAGCTTGCGCATGTACATGTCGAAGACCGCGGCGTAGAGGGGATCCCCCTTGAAGGTCCGGCGCAGGAAGAAGGCGCCGGAGCGGCGGAAGATCTGCCCCGCGGGGAAGAACGACATGTTGACGCCGGCGGCGATGTGCGGCGGTACCAGCTCGTAGTCGTGGAAGACGTACGAGAGGACCAGGTAGTCGACGTGGGAGCGGTGGCAGGGGCACAGGATGAACGGCCCGCGCCGCGCCGCCTCGCGCACCTTGGCGATGCCCGCCAGGTCCATGTCGATGCCGTCGTAGATGCGGTGGAAGACGATCTTGAGGAGCTGCTTCAGGAGCCCGATCGCCCATGGCTTCATGTCCGCCGCGATCTCGCCCAAGAGCCTGGCCGCGCGCGCCTCCAGCTGCGCGACCGGGAGGCCGCCGCGCTCCGACTCGGCCGCCACCGCCTCGCGCAGCTCGCGGCTGCGGAGCAGCTCCGCGCAGATGCGCCGCCCCGACTTGCGGGGCGGCCCCAGGAGCACGCGGCGCTCCCGCTCGATGCGGCCCGACAGCTCGAAGCGCAGGCGACGCGCGAGCACGTCGTCGCGCACGCCCGCGTTCTCCTCGAGGAAGGTCTGCAGTTCGATGGTGGCGGCGGCCTTCACCAGCGCCGAGCCCCGGTAGTAGATGAACTGGAGCAGCGACCTCAGCCAGCCCGGCTCCTCCTGGGCGCCGAAGATGCGGTCGAGGAAGCTGGGGCGGGGCCCTCCCGGGCGCGTCATGCCGCGTCCCCAGGCGAGCATGAGCGGGGCCAGCTGCACCCGCCGCTCCGGGTGCGCACGCTGCTCGGCGATGAGCGTCTCGACCAGCTGGCCGCGGAACTCGGCCCCACCGCTCCGCGCGATCCAGAGCGGCTGGCGCAGGAAGAGCATGCTGGCCTCGCCGCTCGCGACCGCCCCCCGCAGCTCCTCCTCCTGCGTGCCGCCCCGCCGCCGGCGCCAGAGGGCCCGCGCCACGGCGGGCAGCGTGGCGAAGAGCCACGTCCAGAGGCCGTTGACGAAGCGCGCGAGGGGAAGACCGAAGCGGAGGAAGGCGTAGTTGAAGTAGGCGAAGTCGACGTAGGACACCGAGCGGAGCACGTAGACGATCGGGCCGCGCGCGGCCGCCTGCTTGAGGCTCGCCACGACCTCCGCCCCGAACGCGATCGGGGCGAAGAGCGGCCAGATCAGGCGCCGCAGCACCCAGCCGGGCCGATCGGTCATGGGCCTCGCCCGCATCCTGCGCATTCTCGGGATGTGCCGACCGGGTGTCAACCAGGCACCGACCCAACTTGCGCAATCGCCAACTCTGGCGGAAGCTTGAAGGCCAAGAGACGGAGGGGCCATGAGCCACTGCAAGATCATCCTCGGCCTCGCGGTCGCGGCCACCCTGATCGCCACGGCCTGCGGCGGCGGTGGCGGCAACGGACGGACGACGTGCAACCCCGCGGCGACACCCACCGGGTGCAGCGGCGACTACCAGTGCGAGGTGGTCGCCGGCGCGACGGACGGCGGCGCCCTGGGGCACTGCTACCCGCCGGCGTACCTCGAAGTGACCGTGCTCGACCCGACCGCGGAGGACGAGCCGGTCGGCGGCGCCCGGGTGGTGGTGACCGACGCCGACACCGGCGCGGCGGCGGCGCCCGCGGGCACGACCGCGTCGAGCGGCGTCGCCCGCATCGCCGTGGTATGGCCGCGCGCGGAGCCCGACCTGACGCCGGGCCACAGCTTCAACATCCGCGTGAGCGCGGCCGGCTACTACGAGTACCCCGGCGCCACGCGGGTATCGATCCCGGTCACGGTCTCGCGCGATCCGCTCAAGGCGCTCGACCCGGCGCAGGCCACGATCCGGATCATCTCCATGGCCGTGGCCCCCAAGGGGGCGATCACGGGCAGCGTCCTCCAGGCCGACGGCAAGACGCCGGCCCGCGGCGTCCTGGTGGTCGCCGAGACCAGCAACCTCCCCCTGGTCGGCTTCTCCGCGGTGAGCGATACGAACGGCGAGTACGCCATGTACAACGTCGAGAGCGGGTCGTACATGTTGTCGGGCCTGTTCGCCGGGATGAGCTTCCCGCAGAGCAACGTCAGCGTGAGCGGCTCCGCGGTGCACGCCAAGCTCGTCGCCGACGCCACGCCGCTGCTCGCCACGGTCACGGGCCAGGTGAACATCGTCTCCAGCGGCGGCCTGAGCTCCACCAACGTCGTGCTGCGCATGCGGACCACCTGGGACGTGCCGCCCGGGCTCCAGGTCGCCGTCAGCGGCGGCGGTGGCTTCCAGATCCCGGACGTGCCCACGGGCATCTACGAGGCCGTGGCCGGCTGGGGGAACGACGGGCTGGTGCTCGACCCCGACCCCAACATCGCGGGCACGCAGATCCAGGAGATCAGCGTCGTCGGGCAGAGCCCGCCCGCGACCGTGCCGCTGGCGGGGAGCTTCAAGGTGACCGACGCCGTGCAGATCCTCGGCCCGGGCGCCACGACCAACGACGAGACCGTTGGCGTGAGCCCCATCTTCCGCTGGAAGAAATACGCCCAGGCGAGCTTCTACAAGGTCTACCTCTGGGACGGCATCTCGCCCGACGCGATCTGGACGCTCGACGGGAGCGTGACGTCGATCACCGCCGAGACCGTGACCTACCCCGGCGCGCCCGACGCACCCGCGATCGTGCCCGGCCTCATGTACCAGTGGTGGGTCGAGGCCTGGGCCGACACCCCCGACGTCCGCGAGCTCTCCCACAGCGAGGACCAGCTCGGCGTCTTCCGCTACGTCGCGCAGTGACCCGGGCGGCCATCGCCCCGGTCGTCACCCCGGTGGGCCGGACGGCGTCGAACCCCTCGCGCGCGGCGGCCGACAGCAACTGATCGTCGAGCGACACGAACCCCCGGCGCCGCGGTCGGCCGTCGAACGTGACCAGGGCGGCCCCGGCCCGGTGCGCCGCGAGCTGCACCGCGCGGGCGGTTGACCTTGAATTGTGAGGTGGACGACAATAGAGGCGGATGCCTCCACGACACGGTGCCGGGCGGCGCACAGGCATGCGCCCAGGACCAACGAGGTCGGTCATGCGTGGACTCGACGCACGCACGCGTAGGGCGCTCCTTCTCGGATTCGCGGCCGCGCTGGCCCTCGGGCCAGCCGGGACCTCGTGCAGCTGCGACCAGAGCCGCGGCGGGCAGTTCATCCCGTGCGACGACACCACCCCCTGCCCTGCCGGAGCAGGGCTCACCTGCGAGCGGGGGAAGTGCGTCTCGGCCGACGGCGGCGTTTTCACCTGCGACGTGCTCCTCCCCGGCTGCCCCTGCGAGGCCGCGGACCCGCGCCAGATCGTGTGCAGCCTCCCGCAGGAGGTCACCGGCAGCTGCCGCACGCCGCTCTCCACCTGCCTGGAGGGCCGCTACGCCGAGTGCACGCTGATCGCCGACGCGACCTGCGACCACGTGAGCGTGGACCAGGGAGTCATCGAGCTCACGCCCGACAACTCGGACAACGTCAAGAAGGGCGTCGACGGCGACATCATCCTTGACCCGGACGTCTTGCAGCAGAGCTTCGGCTACCTGTGGATCGCCAACACCGGCGAGAACACCGTGTCGAAGATCGACGTGGACACGGGCCAGGAGGTCGCCCGCTACGCCTCGGTGCGCGACTCGGCGGCGTCGGGCCTCGTGCCGGTCCCCATGGGCGGCTTCAACGGGACGGGCTCCTCGACCAACTGCGGCAACTGCCCCTCTCGCACCGCCATCGACTTCCACGGCGACGCCTTCGTGGCCAACCGCGCGTTCGGCAAGCAGGGGAGCGTGACCAAGTACGCCAACGACGCGGCCGACTGCGTGGACCGCAACGGCGACGGCATCATCCAGACCTCGACCGACCAGAACGGCGACGGGACCATCGACCCGAACGATCCGGCCGAGTTCCTGGCCGAGAGCGACGAGTGCATCCTGTGGACCGTCACGGCGGGCGCCGCGGACGGCGTCCCGCGCGCCCTGGCCATCGACGCGGGCGGTCCCGACGGCGAGAACGGGAACCTCTGGGTGGGCCTGTTCAACGAGCAGAAGGTCATCAAGCTGTCGGGCAACACCGGCGCGGCGATCCTCGAGGGGGGGCAACCGGTCGAGGTGGCGCTCAGCAAGGGGGGCCACGTGGTGCACCCGTACGGCGCCGCCATCGACAGCGCGCAGCACGTCTGGCTCACCGACATCAACGGCGCCTGGCTGGCGCGCGTCGACAGCCTCGCGCGCGCGCTCGTGGACCTCTACGAGATCCCGGCCAACGGCTCCAAGGGGTCGCACGGGTACGGCATCGCCGTCGACGTGCAGCAGCGCATCTGGCTGGGGGGCTGGAGCGCGCAGGACATCAAGGCCTACCTCCCCGGGACCGCCGAGTGGAAGGTCGGCCCGGACGTCGGCGACAACACGCGCGGCATCGCCATCGACGCCGGTGGGGACGTCTGGTTCGCCAAGACCGGCGGCGCGATCGGCCGCGTGAGCGGCGACGACGTGGTGGCGAACGGCAGGGCGGCACAGGTGACGACCTACGACATCCCCGACCTGACCCCGCCCCTGCCGCAAGGGATCGGCACCACCATCGGCGTCGGCATCGACCGCAACGGCGCATGCTGGGTGGTGAGCCGCAACGACGGCCTCGCCCGGGGCGCCGCCACGCGCGTCCGCAGCGCCGCCGACATCCAGAGCTTCCCGACGGGGAAGAACCCCTACACCTACAGCGACTTCACGGGCTACGGCCTCCTGACGGTGGTGCGCCCGCAGGGGTGGTTCCGCGTGCCCATCGAGGGGTGCCCCTCCGCCGACGCGAAGACGATCTGGCAAATGCTCACCTGGATCGAGAGCGAGCCCCCCGGCACCTCGATCCGCCTCAAGGTGCGGGTGGCCGACACCCTGGCCGACCTCGCCAACGCGACCTGGTATGGCCCGTGGGACACCTCGCCCGTGGACCTCCAGGCCGCGGGCGTGCCGCCGACGCGCTACCTCGAGGTGGAGGTGGACCTCGCCAGCGCCAACCCGGACGTGTCGCCCGGCTTCGGCGGCTTCGACGTCGCGTTCGACGCGTGTGCGGTCGGGCCCGGTTGAGGCCACGATCCCGGCAGCCGCGGACTGACCACAGCCCTTCGCGGGCGGATCCCAGGGGCGGGAGCGGCACTCCGGGGCGAGCGGACAGAGAAGGTGGTGGCGCCACCGGGGCCGAACGCCCCGGGCGCGGCGTCAGCAGATCGGGAAGCGGTGGACGATCGTCACGCGGCCGTCGAGCGTGTCGACGAGCACCGACGCATACTGCGAGCACTCCTCCATGTCGGTGGAGATGACCGCCTCGTAGAAGCGCGCCGGCGTGGCGGTCGCGGCCGCGGTGAGGTTCGAGAGGATCGTGGGGAGCCGGTCGAGGAGCGCCTGCTCCTCGGCGTTCTTCGGCGCCCGTCGACGCGGTCACCATGTACCGCCTCCTCCGGCGCCGCGGCATCGAGGCCGGGCGCCGCGGCTGAGCCGCGCCCCTGGTCGACAAGGGCGCGCTGAAGGTCGGGCCTGCGGCGAAGAAGTAGTAGAAGACGCTACAGAGAGAGCTACATCGGCTGGACGAGGTCGGCGCCGACGTAGCTCTCCGAGTTGTCGGCCTGCCAGCGCACGTAGTACCAGCCATCGACAGCCTGGAGGATCTGCGCGGGGTAGTAGGTCCCCTCCCACGGCGCGTTGACCCACGTGCCGGGCGGGAGCGGCATCTGCACGGGCTGGACGTTCTGCGCCGGGACCCACGCCGTCGAGCCGTCGTCGTAGTGGATGAAGTACTGGCCGCTGCCCGGATCGAACTGGCCGACCTCGCCGCCGTACCAGGCCCCGTCGGTCCAGAGCGCCATCACGCGCGACTCGGGGTTGAACACCCCGCCCGCCATGGGCGGCGCCATCATGGGCTGCGGGGGCGGCGCCATCATCGGGGGCGCCATCACCGGGGCCGCGATCACCGGCAGGACCATGATGGGGAGCGCCGACACCGAGTCGAGCGACCCGGGGATGTCGGCGGTGGCGACGAGGCCGTACTCGACGCCGAACTGCGACGGGACGGTATCGATCGGGATGTCGAGCGCGAAGGGCCACTCGAGCTGCTGCCCCGGGCCGATGGCCTGGCCATGGCCGAACTCGGCGTAGGCGATGGTGTCCTCGTGGCTGACGGGGTACTCGGCGTAGTCGTAGCCCCACCAGTCGTCGACGATGACCCCCTCGATGACGTACTGGCGCAGACGGATCTCGAGCAGGAGGCGGTTCATCACCTGGGGCCGGTTGCCGCCCGTCAGGACGATGTTGCCCTGGATCGAGGTGCCGAGCGCGAACTGGTTGGTCGGGATCTCGATGTGGATCTGCGCGCCGCCTACGCCGAGAGCAGCGCCCAAGCCGCTGAAGAAACCCATGCCTGGCCTCCGTGAAGCGCGCCGCCGTCACGGGCGGCGCGTCGTTGCGGGCACGACCCTCCCGGCTCGCGCCCGTTGCGTTCCCCCGCTTTCCGGGGACGGGCGAAGGTAGCATGGGGCCGAGGGGCCGGTCCACCGCAAAAGGCGCCGACGGGGGGCTGGCGCGGGCCGCGCGCCTTGCGGCCGCGACGCGCCGGTGCTACCCCTCTGTGCCGACGACGCCGCGGCGGAGGCCCAGGCGTGGCGCGTGAGGATCCGACGCAGGCCCCGTGACCACCGAAACCCCAGTGGTAGGCGACACCCCGGGCGACGTCCGCTTCCGCTCCCTCGGCGTGGCGCGTCTGGCCCTCCCCCTCCCCTTCGTCGAGGCGGGGAACACGGTGAGCGTGTACGCCATCGAGAATCCCGACGGCTCGCTCACCCTGTTCGACACGGGCTTGGCCACCGAGCCGTCCCGGCAGGCGCTGGAGCGCGGCCTCGCCGAACTGGGGCGCAAGGTCGAGGACGTGCGCCGCATCATCGTCAGCCACGGCCACATCGATCACTATGGGGCCGCACGCTTCATCCGGGACCGCTCCGGCGCGCAGGTGCTCGTCCACCCGGCCGACGCGGACAAGGTGTCCGGTCACGGGGCGCGCGAGACGCTCCTCGAGTACGCGGGCTACCTCGCCCGGCTCGGCGTCCCGGGCGAAGCCATCGCCCGCATTCGCGATACCCACCGCTCCCACCGCCACCTCGCGGAGCCGCTCGACGAGATCGAGCCGCTGGTGCCCGGGCAGGGATTCCGGTTCCGCCACTTCACTGCGACGATCCTCCCGATGCCGGGGCACACGCCCGGGCTCGTCTGCCTGCACGTGCCGGAGCACCGCTTCGTGCTCACCGCCGACCACCTGCTCGCGCACATCTCGCCCAACCCGCTCCTCGAGCTGGGGCCGGGTGGCGAGGCGGGCAAGTTCCAGGCGCTGGTCACCTACCTGGAGTCGGCGCGCCGCCTGGGAGAGCTCGACCTCGAGTGGATCCTCCCCGGCCACGGGGCCCCCTTCACCGGCCACCGCGCGGTGCTCGAGAGCCTCCGGGTCTTCTACGAGAAGCGGCAGGCCAAGATGCTCCGCGCGCTCGCCTCCCGCCCGCTCACCCCCTACGAGCTGGTGGCGCTCGTCTTCCGGCAAGGCGCGAACCTCGACCTGTTCCTGATGCTCTCCGAGATCGTCGGGAACCTCGAGGCGCTCGAGGCGCGCGGGGCCGTCGCGCGGATCGTGGGCGAGGTGCCGTACCGCTACGGCGTCGTCACCCCCTGAGCGCTGGGCCGGCGGGGATCGGGTGCGGGCCGTGGGGCGCGCCGGCGGCGTGTGGTCGACCTACTTCACGAGGCGAGACAGATCCTTGAACTCCGGGGTGCCGGACCTGACGAGGAGGTCGAAGACCACCGTCTCGGTGCAGGTGACGATCGCCCCGGCCTGGCGCATGAGGTCGAGGCCGATCCGCCAGTCGGCCTTGCGGCGCGACAGGCACGCGTCCGCGGCCACGTGCACGATCAGGTCGTGCGCGGGGTCGCACAGGTCGCGCACCGTCTGGAAGACACAGACGTGCGTCTCCATGCCGCACACGATCCAGTGACTGCGCCGCGTCGCCTTGAGCGCCGCGGCCATCTCGGACGCCGGCGCGCACGAGAAGGTCAGCTTCTCGAAGCGCCGCACGGCGTCGCCGAGCGGGTCGAGCACCTCGCGCACCGCGGGCAGGGTGGGGCCGAGCCCCTTCGGGTACTGCTCGGAGAGCACGATGGGGAGCCCCAGCCGCGCCGCGGTCTTGCAGAGGATGAGCGCGCTCTTCAGCTTCGCCTCGTGCTGCTCCTTGGGGATGGCCGCCGCCATGCGCTCCTGCCAGTCGATGACGAGGAGCGCCGCGGTCTCGCGGCGCAGCGCCAGCCCCGGGGTCCGCTGCTCCGTGGTCACCCAGCCGATGGTCATGGTTTCCTCCCGCCGGCGCGCGGCGCTAGTGCCGGAACGCCTGGAGCCGGCCGAGGCCCTCGCGCAAGCTGTCGATCCGGGTCCGCGTCTCGGCGGCCCGCCCGCGCTCGCGCGTCACGACCTCGGCCGGGGCGCGCTCCACGAAGCTCGCGTTCGCGAGCTTCGTCGCGACGCCCTCCAGCTCCTTCTCCGCCTTGCCGAGGTCCTTCTCGAGCCGCTTGATCTCGGCCTCGACGTCGATCACCCCCTCGATGATGAGGTAGACGTCCACGTCGCCGACCACCTGCTTGACCGAGCCGACGGGCGGCTCGGCGCGCCCCTCGACCTCCACCCGCCGGCACTTGGCCTGCTCGAGGACGATGGTGCGGTAGCTGTCGAGCAGCGAGCGCGAGCGGTCCTCGGCCGCCTGCAGCACCACGTCCACGGCGACCGCCGGCGAGATGCGGTACTGGCCCCTGAGGTTGCGGATGGCCACGACCACGTCCATGAGCAACGCCATGGCCTTCTCGGCCGCGTCGTCGAGGAAGCCGTCGTCGGCCACCGGATAGAGCGTGATCATGATGCTCTGGGGCGCGCCCGCCGCCTTGGGGAGCTGCTGCCAGATCTCCTCGGTGATGAAGGGCATGAACGGGTGGAGCATGCGCATGGCCGCCTCGAGCGCGACCGCCAGGCTCCCCTGCGTCATGCGCTTGCGCGTCGCCGCCTCGGCCTCGTTGCTGTCGGAGTAGAGGGTCGGCTTGGCCAGCTCGATGTACCAGTCGCAGAGCTCGTTCCAGAAGAAGCGGTAGAGCCCTCCGGCCGCCTCGTTGATCTTGAACTCCTCGAGCGCGCCGTCCACCTCGCGGATGGTGCGGTGGAGCCGCGAGAGCACCCAGCGATCCGGGAGGCTGAGCGGCATCTCCCGCGGGCCGTCGCGCAGGTTGTCGGCAAAACGATCGGCGTCGAACCCCGACAGGTTCATGAGCACGAAACGCGAGGCGTTCCAGATCTTGTTGGCGAAAGGGCGGTAGCCCTCGACGCGCGGGATCGAGAGGCGGATGTTGCGCCCCTGCGCCGCGAGCGCCGCCAGGGTGAAGCGCAGCGCGTCGGCGCCACACTCGGGGATGCCGTCGGTGAAGCGCTTCTTGATGTTGGCGAGCGCCTCCTTGGGCGCGCCGTCGCTGTCGGCCTTCTGCACCAGGCTGTCGAGCTTGGCGCCGAAGATGACGTCGAGGGGGTCGATCACGTTCCCGTTCACCTTCGACATCTTCTGGCCGTCCTCGTCCACCACCATGGCGTGGAGGAACACGGTCCGGAACGGCACCTTCTTCATGAAGTGCATGCCCATCATGACCATGCGGGCGACCCAGAAGAAGATGATGTCGTAGCCGGTCTCCATGACCGACGTCGGGTAGAAGGTCTTCAGCTCGCGGGTGTCGGCCGGCCACCCGAGCGTGGAGAAGGGCCACAGGCTCGACGAGAACCACGTGTCGAGGACGTCCTCGTCCTGGGCGAGCCGGGTGCCGTGGCACTTCGGGCACTCGGTCGGGTCCTGGCGCGAGACGATGGTCTCGCCGCAGGGGCAGTACCACACGGGGATGCGGTGCCCCCACCAGAGCTGCCGCGAGATGCACCAGTCCTTGATGTTGTGCATCCAGTGGAGGTAGGTCTTCGACCACCCCTCGGGCACGAAGGTGATGCGCCCGTCCTCCACCACCTGCGCCGCCACCTGCGCCAGCGGGGCGGTCCTGACGAACCACTGCAGCGACAGGCTCGGCTCGGTGATGGTGTGACAGCGGTAACAGGCCCCGATCGACATCGGGTAGGGCTCGACCTTCTCGAGCAGCCCGGCGTCCTCGAGATCCTTCACGACCGCCGCGCGCGCCTCGACGACGCCGAGGCCCCGGTACTTCGCAGGGGTGTTCTCGTTGAGCCGCGCCTGCGGGTCGAGGATGGCGATCGCCGGGAGGCCGTGGCGCTGGCCGACCTCGAAGTCGTTGAAGTCGTGCCCCGGCGTCACCTTCACGGCGCCGGTGCCGAACTTGGGGTCGACGAGGATGGCGTCGCCGATGATCGGGATCTCGCGGTCGGTGAGCGGGAGCGCGATCTTCCGGCCGATGAGGTCCTTGTAGCGCTCGTCATCGGGGTGCACGGCCACCGCCGTGTCGCCGAGCATGGTCTCGGGGCGCGTCGTGGCGACGACGAGCTTGCGGTCGGTGCCGGTCACGGGGTAGGCCACGTGCCAGAGGCTCCCCTGCCGGTCCTCGTGCTCCACCTCGAGATCGGACAGGGAGGTGGTGCACCGGGGGCACCAGTTGATGAGGCGCTCGGCGCGGTAGATGAGCCCCTCCTCGTGGAGGCGCACGAAGGCCTCGCGCACGGCCTTCGACAGCCCCTCGTCCATCGTGAAG
>JACRCY010000304.1 GCA_016218785.1 Deltaproteobacteria bacterium | reverse complement strand
GCGCCGGCGGCCGGAGCACGAGCAGCAGGACCGCGGCGGCGCCGGCGGCGAGCACTCCCACCCCGGCCCCGGCCCACGCGCGCCGCGGTGCGCCCGGCCCCAGCACCTCGTGGCCGATCAGCTCCACCTCGGCCGCGGCGAGGGGCCGCCCGGGCGCGAGCGCCCGGGCCGCCTGCATCAGGCGCTCGAACCGCCCGCGGCAAGGGGCGCAGCGCTCGAGGTGGCGGCGCAGGCGCCGCCAGGAGCCGCGACCGGGGCCGTGCACGAAGGCGGCGTCCATCCGGTGGCGCCACCACCCGCAGCCTAGCCGCTCCCACCGGCGCGCGGTCATGGCTCGTCCAGGTACCTCGCCCGCTTCAGGTAGCGGAGCAGGCGCGCGCGCAGCTTGGTCTCCCAGCGGCGCACCTGGATGCGCGTCAGGCCCGCCTGCCGGGCCGCGGCCTCCTGCGACAGATCCTCCTCGAACCTGAGCCGCACCAGGAGGCGTTCGTCATCAGTCAGGGCCAGGGCCAGGAACGCGGCGACCAGCTCCCGCCCGTGCCGCTCGTGCAGCGTCTCCTCCGCGGCCGCGGGGGGCGCGGCGAGCGCCTGGGCCTCCTCGACGCCGGCGGCCCGCGCTCCCGCGACGCCCTGCCGCGTGAGCTCCTTGAGGGCCACGTTGCGGGCGACCCCCAGGAGGAAGGCGCGGTACGGCCGCAGCCCATCGTAGGCGGCCCGGGTGCGCGGCTCGAAGGCGCGCACGAACACCTCCTGCACCGCGGCCTGCAGCTCGAGGCGCGTCCGCAGCCCGGCGAACACGGTGGGGCTTCCGCCGCTCATGTAGGTGAACCCGTGGTTGAAAAAGGTCGCCACCTCGGCCACGTAGTGCCGATAGACCTGCTCCAGGGCCTCGCGCCGCCCCGCGCGGAAGGCCGCGAGGAGGCCGCGATCCTCCAGGAGGAGCGTCATGCCTCGATCTGTATTCCCGGAACCGGCGCGAGGCGATCAAGAAAAACGCAGGGGGCAATCAGGGGCCGGGCGGCCGCCCTCGCTCGGCCGCCGGGCGAAGTCACCGTGCGCACGATCATCGACTAGGGAACGAAGACGATGCGGGCGCGGGCGGTCACCGGCGGGCTCGCGCTGTCCCAGGTGCAGACGAGGTGCGCCGTGGTCTGCGCCGGCGAGCGCACCTCGATCGTGTAGTTGCCTCCGCCGACGTCCAGGAGCGGCCCGAGGGTCAGGTAGGCGTCACCGGAGCCGCACACGGCGCCCGCGACGCTCACGTCGTCGAGGTAGACCTCGCGGTTGGCGTCGTTGGAGCTGAGGGTGTAGCGCAGGCCGAGCGACGGGTTGAAGGCCGCGCTGGCGCTCAGGTTGGAGAGGCTGACCGAGCACCCGATCGTGGTCGACGTGCACTGGGCGAAGTCGAAGAAAGTGCCGCTCGGGCTGATGTCGCGCTCGGCGCGGAAGGCCTCCGCGAAGCCCGCCCCCGCGTTGAACTCGAGGACCATGCGCTCGTTCAGGTTTGGGGCGCGGGTGCCGTGGCGGAAGCCCACGCGCACGTCGTCACACAGCGACGAGGCGTTCACGGTGGTCGCGATGCTCCACGCGGCGTTCTCGACCTCCAGCGCGACGGTCCCGAGCAGCGGCCCCTCGTCGATGGGGCAGGTGGGGCTCCCCGTGACGACCCACTGGCTCAGGTCGCACGCGACCGTCCCGAAGCCGTCGCTGAATACGGTCGAGAAGGAGACGTAGCTCGACTGCCAGCCGCTCACGCTGACGTCGTCGATGGCCACGCGGCCTGCGCCCCCCGACGTCACGCGGATCCGGATGCCGAGGCTCGGGTTGTTCGCGGCCGCCGGGCTCAGGGCGTCGAGGTCGAGGCAGGTCGGGATGTAGTTGGGGTTCGGCGAGGCGGTGGGGCCACCGCCGTCGCTCCAGTTGGGCGTGGCCAGCGGCGGGAAGCCTCCGCCCGTGTTCAGGTACACGGACACGCCGTCGGTGGCGGCCGCCGCTTTGGCCGCGTACTTGAAGCACAGCCGGACGTTGTCCATGTTCGTGGTGTTGAAGGTCCGCTCGAGGTACCAGTCGCTGTTCCCCGCCTCGAAGGCCACGCCGTCTCCCATGGGCCAGTCGGTGAAACTCGTCGGGCAGATCTTGGTGTTTTGCAGCTCGACGAGGGTCCAGGCGCCCGCGGTGCAGCCCGTGAACGTCGTATAGTCGAGCCGCGTCGGGCCGAGCTTCGCGGTGCAGCTCAGGCACGGCGTCTGGCCGGTCAGCCCCCCGAGCGAGATGGTGCACGTCGAGCCCGGAACGCCCGAGGGCACCGGCGACGGGCAGCCGAGCGTCATGGAGGGCGCCGTGCCGCACCCCGACAGCCCGCCGAAGCAGGCCGGCCGGCAGAGCTGACCTCCCGGGCAGTTGGGGTCCACCGCCGTGCCCACGCAGACGCCGCCGCTGCACGCGTCGTTGGTGCAGGAGTAGGCGTCGCTGCAGGTGTTGGTGTCGTCGTTCGGGTGCACGCAGTTGCCGAAGCCGTCGCAGTAGTCGTCGGTGCAGGGGTTGACGTCGGCGGTGCAGCCGTTCGCCAGCACGCCGAAGGCCGTGTTGGTGCACGCCCCGCCCGAGCAGTACTCGCAGATGCCGTCCCCGCAGGTGTTGGTGTCGTCGTTCGGGTGGACGCAGCTCCCCAGGCCGTCGCAGTAGTCGTCGGTGCAGGGGTTGGCGTCGGCGACGCAGCCGTTGGCCAGCAGGCCGAAGGCCGTGTTGGTGCACGCCCCGGCCGAGCAGTACTCGCAGATGCCGTCCCCGCAGGTGTTGGTGTCGTCGTTCGGGTGGACGCAGCTCCCCAGGCCGTCGCAGTAGTCGTCGGTGCAGGGGTTGGCGTCGGCGACGCAGCCGTTGGCCAGCACGCCGAAGGCCGTGTTGGTGCACGCCCCGGCCGAACAGTACTCGCAGATGCCGTCGCCGCAGGTGCGGGCGTCGTTCGCCGGGTGGACGCAGCTCCCGTTCCCGTCGCAGTAGTCGTCGGTGCACGGGTTGGCGTCCGGCGTGCAGCCGTTGGCGAGCACGCCCGCCGCGGTGTTGGTGCAGGTCCCGGCCGAGCAGTATTCGCAGATGCCGTCCCCGCAGGTGTTGGTGTCGTCGTTCGGGTGCACGCAGCTCCCGGCGCCGTCGCAGTAGTCGTCGGTGCACGGGTTGGCGTCGGGGGTGCAGCCGTTGGCCAGCACTCCGGCCGGCGTGTTGACGCAGACCCCGGCGGCGCAGTGCTCGCACACCCCGTCGCCGCAGGTGTTGGTGTCGTCGGGCGACCAGGAGGAGGTGCTCACCGAGGGGATGCATTCTTCGCAGTGGTTCAGGGGGTTGACCGCGCCCGCCGCGTAGCACTGCCCCCCGATGAGGCAGGTCCCGCCGACCAGGGGGTAACTGCACGTCCCGTCGCCGTTGCAGATGTCGAGCGTGCACGCCCGCCCGTCGACGCACCCGTAGGGGGTCCCCTCGCACACCCCGGCGTTGCACGTGTCCGACTTGGTGCACGGGTCGCCATCGTTGCATGGCGCGGTGTTGTGCCGGTGGACGCAGCCGGTCGTGGGGTCGGCCTGGGGGTCCCCCGGCCGGCACTCGTCATCGGTGCACGCGTTCCCGTCGTCGCAGGTCGCGTCCACGGGCACGTGCACGGTGCGGCCGGCCACGCACACGTCGGACGTGCACGCGTACACGTCGGCGATGCCCGGCTTCGTGTTGTCGGGCTGGTTGAGGCAGGTGGAGTCGGGCTGGCAGCTGTCGTCGGTGCAGGGGTTGAGGTCGTCGCACTCGGCGGGCCCGGAGCACACCACGCAGGCGGTGTCGGCGCCGTCGGTCTGCCCGTCGCAGTCGTTGTCCTTGCCGTCGCTGCACGTCGGGTCGCCGGGAAGCGGCCCCTCGACGGCGCCGGGGTGGACCAGGGGGTCGTCGTCGTCGCAGTCGTCGCCGCCGCAACGCGCGTCGATGAAGCCGTCGCGGTCGGCGTCCCGCCGCGCTCCGGGCCCGCACCCGCCGGCGGCGTCGCAGCGGTCGTCAACGGTGCAGTCGTCGCCGTCGCTGCAGGGGGTCCCGGCGGTCGCGGTCGCGGCCACGCAGCCCGCCTGCACCTCGTCGCAGACCCCCACGTGGCACGCGGTGTCGTCGAGCGCGGAGCAGTCGACGGCGGTGCCGGCGGCGCAGCTGTGGTCCACGCACCGCTCGACCCCGGTGCAGTACTTGCCGTCGTCGCAGTCGGCGTCCACGAGGCACGGCTGGCAACCCGGGTCGTCGCCGTCGACGGCGCCGTTGCAGTCGTTGTCCTTGCCGTCGCTGCACGTCGGGTCGCCGGCCGGTCCCTCGCGGCGCCCCGGCGTCTCGTCCGGGTCCGCGTCGTTGCAGTCCTGCACGCCGCTGCAGCCCGCCCCGAAGCCCACGCCGTCGCCGTCGTGGTCCGGGCACCCCGCCGCGCAGAAGCCGCCGGTGCACACGAAGCCGAGGCCGCAGTCGGCGTCGGCGGTGCAGGTGCGCGCGCCGCACAGCCCGGCCGCGCACTCGTACTGGTGGCCCGGCCCGCAATCCGCGGCGGTCTGGCACTCGCGCCGGGCGCACCGGCCCCCGGTGCAGGTCTCGTCGGGGCGGCAGTCGCCGTCGGCCGCGCAGCGTCGCTCGTCGAAGCGGGCCGTGTCGAAGCGGCAGGAGCCCGACACCACCACCACCAGCGCCACGGCCGTCGTCTTCCACATCGCCCACGCTCCTCGCGCCGCACGGTGGCGGCGGTCGCGACCCGTGGTGCCTGGGGCCGCGAGGGACACGGTCCATGATACCAGGGCTTCGTCAGGGCGCACAGCGCCCCGTGGCCGGGGCCGGTCTGCCCTTGCGGCGCGGCGACGGGTATACTCGGCTTGATGAAGGCCGCCGATCTCCTGCCCATCACGTGGGCCTCGCGGACGTCGCTGCACGCCGCGCTCGAGGCGGGTCCCCCGCCGCGGTACGTGGTGCCGGCGCCTCCGGGCGAGCCGTTCCCCGAGGCGGCTCGGGTGGGCCGGCTGGTCCTCGTGGAGATGCGCTTCGCCGACGACGCCGTCAGCTTCCGGCACCACGCGCGGGTGGTGGAGCACCGCCGCGGCGCGGGCGAGGCCGTGACGCTCGAGTTCCTGCCGGAGGAGCAGGCCGTGTACGACCTCATCGCCTGCTACGCGGCCGGCGAGGCGGTGCCCTACTTCCACCGCCGCCGCGAGCGCGTCCCGGTGCGCCTGCTCGTCATGCTCCACGTCGGGACCGCGTGGCGTCCCGGGTTTCTCACCGATCTGAGCGAGCAGGGCGCGTACGTCTCGCTGCCCGATCCACCGCCGCCGCGTACCCGGGTGGTGCTGACGCTGACGACCCCGACCCAGGGGCGGCTCGAGATCCGCGGGCGCACCGTGTCCCGGCAAGGGGAGGGGCCGCGCCCGGGCTGCGGGGTCGAGTTCCTCTTCGCCTCGCCGCAGGAGGAGGAGCGGGTCGCGGAGCAGATCCGCGCCCTGGTGCGGCGCCCTCAGCCGAGCAGCCGGTAGAGCGCCAGGGCCACGGCCAGCGCGGCGGCCAGGTAGCACACGACCACGGTCGCGAGCCAGGCGGCCCGCGACCTCGCGCCAGGCTCCCGGTCCGCGGCCGGCGCCGGGATGGTCTCGACCGGCTTGACCGCGCGCATGGTCGCCGGGGCGGGCCGCGGCGCGGTTGCGGGCGGCGGCGTCTCCGCCGGAACCGCGCGCGCGGCCGGCGGGGGAGGCTCGTCGGGAGCCACGACCGCCGCCGGCACGCTCGCAGCGCCGGCCGGGATCGCCGCGGCCGGCGGCGCCTCCCCCGGGCGGGAGGGCTCCCCGGGCGTGAGCAGATCCTTCAGCTCCTCCTGCGCGATCCCCCGCCTGGTCTGGGCCGGAGCGGCCGCCTCCGCGGCCACGACGGGAGCCGCCGCGACGGCGGTCTCCACCTCGCGCTGCGCCTCCGCGCTCAAGGGGCTCATGCAGGCAGGGCAGAGCTGCAGCGCCATCCCCGTGCGCACGATGAACCGGGCGCCGCATGACGGACAGAGGCGGGGGGCCGGCGCCGCGGCCGCGGTGGTCTCGGCGAGCGCCGGCGGTGGCGCCGCGGCCGCGGTGGTCTCGGCGAGCGCCGGCGGTGGCGCCGCCGGGGCAGCGCGGCGCGAGGCCTCGAGCCGGGCCCCCTCCTCGGGCGTGAGCAGATCCTTCAGCTCCTCCTGCGCGATCCCCAGCCGCGTCCTGGCGGGCGCCGGGGCCGGCTTGGCCTCGAGCGCCGCGTCCCAGCCCCCATCGAAGCCCTGCTGCGCGTCGCGCGTCAACGGCGCCTTGCAGTGGGGGCAGACCTGGTAGGCCAGGCCGGGGCGCGGCGGGAGCTCGCGGAGGCAGGCAGGGCACGTTCTGGCTCGGTCCGGCATGGTTGGCGGTCGATGATACACCCAGGCGTGTGCTACACTCAATTCTGCCCCGCGAGGGCGCGAGGGCCGCGACGCAGTCTGGCACGGCATACGGAACGGCGATGGGCAACGCGGAACGACGGAAGCTGTGCGTGGTGTGCTCCCAGGTGTTCCCGGTGGAGCTGGCGCAGTGCCCCGAGGACGGGTCGCCGCTGGTGCTGGCGGACGCCGACCAGCTCGAGACCAGGGAGACGGCCGCGCCCTCCCTGGTCGGCGCCATGCTGGGGAGCTACCGCGTCCTCCGCGTCCTCGGCGAGGGTGGGGTCGGCACCGTGTACGAGGCCGAGCACCTGCGCCTCGGCCGCAAGGTGGCGGCCAAGGTCCTGCACCCTGGCCTCGCCGCGCAACAGGATGTCGTCGTCAGGCTCTTCAACGAGGCCCGCGCGGTCAACGAGATCCGTCACCCGCACATCGTGGACGTCGAGGACTTCGTCGCCGTGGGAGGGCACGTCTACATCGTCGTCGAGCGGCTGGAGGGCCTTGACCTCTTGCGGCTCATCGCGCGCGCGGGCCCCCTCGCGCCCGAGCGCGTGGCCCACATCGGCGCCCAGGTCGCCGACGCGCTGGCCGCCGTCCATGCGGTCGGCATCCTGCACCGCGACCTCAAGCCCGCCAACGTGTTCCTCATCGAGCGTGACGGCGACCGCGACTACTGCAAGGTGCTCGACTTCGGCATCGCCAAGTTCGCCACCGACGAGCGCGGGCTCACCAAGCTCGGGACCTCGGTGGGCACTCCGGAGTACATGGCGCCCGAGCAGATCCTCGGCCGGCCGGTCGACGCCCGGGCCGACATCTACAGTCTGGGCATGGTGATGTACGAGGCGCTGACCGGGGCGCCCGCCTTCCGCTCGGAGTCGTACACCGAGGTGCTCCGCGCCCAGTGCACCGCGCCCGTGCCGCCGCCCTCGGAGCGCAGCGGCTCGCCCGTGCCCGCGGCCCTCGAGGCGATCGTCATGACGTGCCTCGAGAAGGCGCCGGAAGCCCGCTTCGGCCGCATGGAGGAAGTGCGGGACGCGCTGCGCTCGGGGGCCGCCCCGCCCGCGCCGGCCCGGCGGCGGGGCGAGGTGGCGACGGTAGGGGCGACCCGCCGCCGGGGGCGCCAGCTCCAGCTCCTCCCGGCCCTCGGCATCGCCGCCGTCGCCTTGGGGTTCGCCTACTCGCCGCTCTGGCCGGCCGCCACCCCGCGCCGCGTGGCCTCGGCCCCGGCGCCAGCGCCGGGGCCGCCGCCCGCCCCGGAGATCGTCATCACGCTCGTGTCCAAGCCGGCCGGCGCCGAGGTCTTCGTGGGCCCTGAGCGCCGGCCCGCCGGGGCGACGCCGACGACGGCGGCGGTTCCGCCCTCGGCCGAGCCGCTGCTCCTGACGGCGCGCTTCCCCGGCGGCGTCGAGGTCCAGGAGACGATCGTCCCCGATCGCACCCCGCCGCCCGTGGTCTTCGTCCTCCCGGCGGCACCGGCCGCGGCGCCCCCGCCCGCGGTGGCGGCCCGTCCCGAGCCGCCCCGGCCACGGGCCGTCGGGCCCCGCCCCGCGCGGAGGCCGGCGGCGAAGCAGGGCAAGGCGGCCACCCGGGAGGGGGTCATCGACCCCTTCAAGTGACGGCCGCCATGAAGTCATGTCCCTCGTGCCACCGCGCCTACGTCGATGAGGAGCAGGTGTGCGCGCTCGACGACTCGCCCCTCGAAACGGCCGCGGGCGCCCTCCCTCGCGACGTCGGCCGCAGCCTCGGCCGCTACCGCCTGATCGCCCTGCTGGGCGAGGGCGGGATGGGCCGCGTGTTCGCGGCGCGGCACGTCCAGCTCAAGCGCCTGGTCGCCGTCAAGTGGCTGCGCCGCGAGCTCGCCGAGCACCGGGCGCACATGGGCCGCTTCTTCGACGAGGCCCGCGCGATCGACCGCACCTGCCACCCCAACATCGTCGACGTGGTCGACCTCGTCGAGGACGTGCTCGACGGCGCCTACTACATCATGGAGCTCTTGCGGGGTCACGACCTCCGCCGCGAGATCGCGGCGGGCCCCGCGCCGCCCCGCCGCGCGGTCGCGATCGCGGCCCAGGTCGCCGAGGCCCTCGCCGCGGTGCACGCCATCGGCATCGTGCACCGCGACCTCAAGCCCGAGAACGTGCTCCTCATCGAGCGCGGCGGCCGCGACGACTTCGTCAAGATCGTGGACTTCGGGGTGGCGCAGGTGGCCGAGGAGGGCACGGGCGGCCGGCCCGTCGGCACGGCTGCCTACATGTCACCGGAGCAGGGCGCCGGCGGCCCGCTGGACGGCCGCTCCGACCTCTACGCCCTCGGCGTCATGCTCTTCGAGATGGTCACGGGGAGGCACCCGTTCCCGTCGCAGAGCGAGGCCGAGTACCTCTTGCGACACGCCGACGAGCCGCCCCCGTCGCCGCGGGCCTGCCTGCCGCTCGGGACGGTCCTGCCGCCGGCGCTCGAGCAGGTCATGCTGCGGTGCCTCGCCAAGCGGCCGGAGGAGCGCTTCCCGGACGGCACGGCCCTGGCGGCCGCGCTCCGCGCCGTGGACCTCGACGCTCCGCCCGCCCCGCCGCCGCGGCGCTCGCGCTGGCGCATCGCGACGGTCTTTGGCCTGGTCGTCGGCGTGCTGGTGGGTCTCGCCCTGGTGGCCCTGGCGCGGCACGGATCGCCGCGTTTCGCTCCGGCTCGCCCCGGGGCCGCGCCCGCCCCGGCCCGGCCCGACACGGTCACCCTGACGCTCCGGTCCGAGCCGAGCGGCGCGGAGGTCTTCCGGGCGGGCGAGACGGTGCCGCTATGCACCACGCCGGGGACCGCCCCGCTCCCGCGCGGCGCCGGCACGGCGCGGCTGCGCTTCCGCCTCGCGGGTCACGAGGAGGCCGAGGTCCTGGCGCCGCTGGGCGCCACCGGCGAGGTCTCCGCGCGCCTGCGGCCGCTCGCGCCGCCGGATGCCGGGACCGCGCCCGCGGTCGAGCGCCGGCCCGCGCGCCCCGCGCCGGCCGGCGCCCAGAAGGTCAAGAAGGCAGTGAACCGCGACGGGGTCCTCGACCCCTTCGCGCAGTGACCGACGAGGAGGCACCACCATGAGACCGCTCACGCTGGGCGTGCTGGCGCTGCTCCTTTTCGCCCCCGCAACGGCGCGCGGGGACCGCGCCACGACGGAAGCCAAGGCGCACTTCGAGCAGGGCAACGCCCGCTACAACCTCGGGGAGTACCGCGAGGCGCTCGAGGCCTACCGGCGGGCGTACCGGGTCAAGCCGCTCCCCGGGTTCCTGTTCAACGTGGCCCAGTGCCACCGGAACCTGGGCGAGTACGAGGAGGCCATCTCGTTCTACGAGAGGTACCTCGAGGCGGCCCCCGCCACGCCCAACCGCGTCCTGGTGACCTCGCTCCTGGCGGAGTCGCGCGAGAAGCTTCTGGCGAAGCGGCGCGCACAGGAGGAGGAGACCGCCCGGCGGGCCCGCGCCCCCGCCACCCAGGCCGCCGCCTCCGCGCCCGCGTCGGC
>JACRCY010000303.1 GCA_016218785.1 Deltaproteobacteria bacterium | reverse complement strand
TCCTCGCGGCCGTGATCGCCGCGCGGCGTCGGCGACGCTAGACGCTACCTGGGGGGGAGCAGGGAGCGGCGCTGCTGCGCCGCGGTGCGGAGGTGCGACCAGGGGGGAGCTACTTCGCGGGGGCCTCGGCCGCCTTCAGCATGAGGGTGATCGGGATGATCACCTTGCCGCAGGTGAGCTTGAGCTGGGTGATCTTGTCCTTCTTGCCCGCCTTCTTCGGGGCCGCGTAGGTGCCCTTCATGTCCTCGGACGCGCCCGCCGCGATCGTGACCTTCGCCTTCTCGAACTTGACGCCGGCCGCCTTGCAGGCGACGTTCTTCGCCTCGGCGTCGCCGTCGTTCTTCAGCTTGAAGACGACGTCCTTGGTCTCCCCGGCCTTGAGGTCGCCCAGATCGATCTTCTCGGGGTCGGCGACCAGCTTCGCCGCGGCCTTGGCCTTCTTCTCGGCCTTCGGCGCATCCGCCGCACGCGCCGCACCGCCGAACGCCAGCATCGCAACCGGAACCAGCCAGAAGAGCTTACGCATCGGTGTCTCCTCCATTGCGGGCCGGCCGCAGCCGCCCGGTGTCATCGGCCATCCGTGGCCGTCGACCTCGCAACGGTGCAAACGCGGTGCCGGTGGGCCGCACACGGGCTTCCGCGGGGTTGGCGGCCCCGGGCGCGCCGGCGGCACGCCAATGCGCCCCACGCGCGCGGGGCCGCGTGTGGCGGCGCGCCTCAGGACGCGGGTGTGAGGCACCCCGGCCGCTACTCGCTCGCCGGCGGCAGCGACTTGGGCGCGGGCGACGCCTCCGGCAGCGCCGCGCGGATGCGCGCCGGCATGCCGAAGAGCCGCCGGAAGCAGCGCACCACCTTGCTCGTCACGTACGCGCGCATGAAGGGGACGGCGCTCGCCGGCACGAAGTACGGGTTGCGCGTGCCCCCGAGGCGCGCGAGCAGGAGCGTGTGCTCCGCGACCGACACCGGGCAGCCGGGCGCCCGCAGGGTGCGCTGCTTGCGGCGGCGGAAGAGGCTCCAGAAGACCTTGGCCATCTTCATGAAGATGCCGTCGGCGCGCGCGCGGTGGGGGTCGTGGTGGCCGCGGTCGCGGTAGAGCGACTCGATCTTCACCGGCTGGCCGTCGAGCGTCCCCTCCCAGCGGGCGCAGTCGCCGATGAAGACGACCTTCTCGCCCGCCCGGGGCGTGATCGGTCCCTCGTAGCCGCCGAAGACCACGGTGAGCGGCTTCATCTTCTCGTCGGCGCGCTCGTCGAGCTGGCGCACGATCTCGATCGCCTCCTCGATGGCGCCCGGGCAGCCGCCCCAGCAGTAGTCGCCCGGGACCTTCTCGGGCGGGGGGCCGGCGAGCGCCGTGATGCGCGTGTCCTTGAAGTACTTCTCGACGCGGATGAGGCCGACGCGGAACCCCTTGGCCTGGCCGCGCGCCTGCTCCAGCGTCACGTCGCCGTCGAGGGCTATCTCGCCCTCGTCGAGGGGGCCGAACCCCTTCTCGTGCGCCAGGCGGACGTGGCCGATGGCGGCCGGGTCGAGGCCCAGCATGCGGCAGCAGGTCGCGTCCACGGCCACCGGGTTGTCGCCCATGATCACGAGGCCCAGGTCGAAGGGGACCGGCGTGAGCATGCGGTCCTGGCCGGCCTCGATGGCGTCGATGGCGATGAAGCGCTGCTGGGCGATCTCCTGCAGGTCGGCGATCTTCTCGTCGAGGCGGTGGTCGTGGTCGATCAGCCGGTCGGGATCGTTCTGGATGCCGATGAAGTTCTTGAGCGCGAAGGTCACGGTGGTCCACGGGTGCGCCTTGAACTTCGGGCAGTTGATGAGGTAGTCGGCGCGGGCGACGGGCGCCGGCGTGTACAGGAAGTCGCGCAGGCGCGGCTCGCGGGTCAGCTTCACCTCGACCTGCGGCTCCTCGTCGAAGTAGTAGGCCTTGGCGCGGTGTCGCTTCACCACCCTGGTCCACCCGGCGTGGGCGAACACCATTCGTGTCGGGATGGTGATGCCGCAGCGCTCGCCGACCGCCAGCTCCTGCACGTCGGGCGCGGTGTCGCGCACTGCCCCGAGCACGCCGTCGAGGAACTCGGGTCGGGTGAAGGCGTGCGGGAAGAACCGCCGGTGGGCGATGACGCCGTTCGGCTTCACCAGCACGCGGCCGCGCGGCAGATCGCCGAGCGACTGGAGCCCCTCGCGCACGATGCCGCGGATGCGATCGACGTCGTAGGACGGGCAGCGGCGCAGGATGACGGTCGGCTTGCTCACCTCCCCAGGGTAGCCCGGGCCCCGCCGGAGCGCCAGCGCGAGGGCGAGCCCGGGCAGCCCTGGCGCCCTGGCGCCCTGGGCGGCGTCTCGACCCGGGCGCGCGGCCCGTGTATAGTCGCCCGCCAAGGGCGGCCATGGAATCTCCGTCGGACACAGGCAAGGGCGGGCCCGCCAGCCGCGGGTCCATCGGCCGCTACCGCGTCCTCCGCCACATCGCCAGGGGCGGCATGGCCGAGATCTCGCTGGCCTGCGCCGAGGGGACCCAGGGCTTCGCCAAGCCCGTGGTCATCAAGCGCGTCCTCCACAAGCTGGTCGAGGATCCGAAGTTCGTCACCATGTTCCTCGACGAGATGCGCATCGCGGCCGCCCTCGACCACTCCAACATCGTCCGCGCGTACGACGTCGGCAAGAGCGAGGGGGAGTACTTCCTCGCCATGGAGTTCCTCGACGGCGAGGACCTGAGCCGGATCCTGCGCGCGCTGGCCGCCACGGGGCAGTCCCTGCCCCTCGAGCACGCCATCGGCATCGTCTGCGGGGTGTGCGCCGGGCTCCACTACGCCCACGAGAAGGTCGGCCTGGACGGCAAGCCCCTCGGCATCGTCCACCGCGACGTGTCGCCCGAGAACATCTTCGTGACCTTCGACGGCGACGTGAAGCTGCTCGACTTCGGGGTGGCCAAGTCGAGGCAGCAGATGCTGCACACCGACGCCGGCGTGCTGAAGGGCAAGCTCCGCTACCTCTCGCCCGACCAGTGTCGTGACGCACCCCTCGACCGGCGCAGCGACATCTACACCGTCTCGGTGGTGCGGGGGGAGCTAGTCACGCAGCGCAAGCTCGTGCGCGGCAAGGCGCGCTCCGAAGTCCTGCGGGCCATCGTCGAAGAGGACGCGCCGCCGCCGTCGGCCTTCGAGCCCGACTTCCCGGTCGAGCTGGAGCGCATCGTGATGAAGGGGCTCGCCCGCGACCCGGCGCAGCGCTACCAGACCGCGCAGGAGCTGCAGCTCGCCCTCGAGGGCTACGTGCGGGCCCGGCGGCTCCCCGTGTCGCCGGTCGCGCTCGGCCGCACCATGCGCGAGCTGTTCGACTGGAAGGCCGAGTCCTGGCTCAGCCCCGAGCGGAAGAGCCTGCCGTTCGCGGTCCACGTGGCCCGCTCGGTCGGCGAGGACATGCCGGACCTCCCGTCGGACGCGAGCTCCGACGAGCCGGCGTGGTTCGTGCCCCGCCCGGGGCCGCCGCCGGGCGTGCGCGACAGCAAGCCCGGCGAGGTCGCCGAAGCGCCGCCGGCGGACAGCGAGGACCGCGACACGGTGGCGGGCTACCGCAAGCCCACGACCGAGCCCGGGTCCGCGGACCGCCGTGGGGCCGGGCGCGCGGTCGTCATCGTGGCGGCGGTCCTGCTCGTGCTGGCCGTGGCCGGCATCGCCTTCTGGCGCTATTGGTAGCGCGCGCCTACGGGGGCGACAGCTCCGGTGCGGCGAGCGCGGCCTCCAGCGCCGCGACCACGGCCTGCTGGCGCTCCGGCTCCGTGACCTTGGCCCCGGTCTGGCGGTCCCGCACGTAGAAGGCATCAGTGACCCGCTCGGCCTCGGTGGCGATCTTCGACAGGTGGATGTCGAGCCCCTGCTCGGCGAGCGTGCGGGCGATGGCGTAGAGCACGCCCGGGCGATCGTGCGTATGGATGTCCACGACGGTGAAGTCGTGCGAGACGTCGTTGTCCACCTCCACCTCGGTGATCATCCGCGGCGTGACCTTCCGGGGCAGCGACGTGCGCTCGCGCCGTGCGGCGATCACCTCGGCCACGGCGACCTCGTGGCTCAGGACCCGGTCCAGGTCGACCTCCACCTGCCGCCAGCGCTCGGGATCGACGATGGCGCGCCCGACGCGGTCGCGCACCGTGAAGACGTCGAGGGCCTCGCCGCCGCTCGCCCCGGCGCGGGAGTCCGCGGGGGTACGCGACGGCTCCGCCGGCGCGGACCCATCGTGGGAGGTGCGGAACCCCCTTGGGGTTCCGCGGGAGTGGACATGCGCCGACAGCACGTCGATGCGGTGGGCCAGGAGCACGCCGGCGATGCTGGCCAGCAGCCCGGCCGCGTCGTCCGCGCAGACGGTCACCACCGAGAACCCGCGCGTGCGGTTGTGGCGCACGTCGACGGCTACCCGCGCGCCGACGGCCGCGCGCCGGCGGGAGAGCTGCACGTGCCGCGCCACGCGGCGCGGGGGGTGCTGCACGAAGTAGCGGTCGGGGAGGCTCTGCACGAAGGCCTGCAACGCGGGCGCATCCTCGGGCTCCCCGAGCAGCTCCGCGAGCGCGCGGCGGCGGCGCCGCACCCGCGCCGAGGTGTCGGCGCCGGCGAGGTCGGGCCCCGCGCGCAGGAACGCCCGGACCTTGAGGTAGAGGTCGCGCAGCAGCGTCGCCTTCCACTCGGTGAGGTTGCCCTCCGCCACCATCGCCATGTCGGCGAGGGTGAGGAGGTAGAGCTGCTGCAGGGTCTCGGCGTCGCGGAGCCGGTGCGCCAGCTGGGCCTGGAGGCCGCTGTCGTCGATGTCCCGGCGCTGCGACAGGTGCGCCAGGAGCAGGTGCTGCCGCACCAGGACTTCGACCCGCTCCACTTCGCCCGCGGGCATGCCGAGGCGCCGCGCGACGATGGCCGCCAGGCGCGCCCCCTTCTCGGAGTGCCCTTTGCCCAGGGGCTTGCCGACGTCGTGCAGGAGGGTGCCGAGGAAGAGCGCCGGCCGCGCCGCCGCCGGCAGCTCGCGCATGGCGGCCACGGCCGCCGGGTGCGCCTTCGCGTAGGCCGGGTCGCCGCGCAGCAGCGCCTTCAGGCACGCGACGGCATAGAGCGAGTGCTGGTCCACCGTGTAGACGTGGTACAGGTCGTGCTGGACGCGGCCGGTGAGCGCGCCGAACTCCGGCATCAGCGCGCCGAGCACGCCGAGGTCGTGCATCTGCTCGAGGACCGAGGGGGTGGTGCGGTCGCGCGGATCGCCCAGGATCACGAGGAAGCGGCGCCCGGCCTCGGGGTCGCCGCACAGCGGCCGCCGCCCTTCACCGCCGGCCCCGGCCGGCTCCGCCAGGAGGTCCGCCACCAGGTCGCGGGTGTGGCCGTAGATGACGTGGCCGCGGTCGATGGCGACCTGGAACAGCCGGACCATCTCCGCCGGCGCCTCCTGGAACACGCTGGCGCCGGTGGTGGAGAGGCGGCCGTTGAAGAGGGTGAACGAGGCGTCGATGCGGCGCAGCACCGGCGCCCGGTGGGGCGGGACCACGGCGCGCTCGAGGACCCGGCCGACCTCGCGGCGCACCGTCTTGGTGGCGAGGTACACCAGCCGCATCAGCTCCTCGACCGCCACCGCCACGGGGTCGCGATGATCGCCGTCGGCGGGGCGCGCGTCGGGGAAGAGCCGCCGGGCGATGGCCGCCTGCGCCTCGAAGCCGAGGCGGTCCTCCCGGCGCCGCGCGTGCAGGTGGAGCGCCGTCCTCACCCACAGGAGGAAGTCGCGCGCCTGCGAGAGCGCGGCCGCCTGCCGGGCGGTGGCCTCGCCGCGGCGCACCAGATCGCCGAAGTCCGACACGCGGAAACGCGCCTTGACGGCCCACAGGCCGACCGAGAGGTCGCGCAGGGCGCCGTCGCCGCTCTTCAGGTTCGGCTCGAGGAGGTAGGGCGTCTCGCCGAAGCGCTGCCGCCGGGTGGCGACCTCTTCCCCGAGGCGCTTGACGAAGTCGTTGGCATCGGGCGTGAAGAGGGCGCGCCACGTCTCGCGCTGCAGGTCGGCGAGGGGGCCCGGGTCGCCGCCCACGAGCCGCGCGTCGAGGAGCGCGGTGCAGACCGTGAGGTCCTCCCGGGCGAGCTTGATGGCGCCGGGCGTGTCGCGGATGGCGTGCCCCACCTCGAGGCGCGCGTCCCACAGCGGGTAGAGGACCTCCTCCGTGATGGCGGCCACGGCCGCGTCGGGCGGCGCCGGGTAGACGAACAGGAGGTCCACGTCGGAGTAGGGGCACAGCTCGGCGCGACCGCAGCCGCCGGTGCCGGCGAGGGCGAGCGGCGCGGCGAGACCCGCCGCGTGCCGACGGCAGGCCGGCTCGAACAGCCCGCGCACGAGCCGGTCCACGGCGGCGGCGTACGCGGCGCACACGGCACGGCCGCCCGCGCCGGCGGCGTGGGACTCGGCCACCGCGATCCGCGCCGCCTCGAGGTACTGGCGGGCCCGGGCGGAGCGCTCGGCCGCCGTGCCGCCGAGGGTCCCGAGGGCGAGGGTCTCGGGGACGAAGGGGGGGCGCACCATCAGCGCCCCTTCTTGCCGGCGCCGCGCTTGCCTCCGTCGATGCGCTGCTGACGTGACGCCACGTACGCGCCGACGCCGGCGGCGATCCCCTCGGCCGCCCGCTCGCGGAACTTCGGGTCGCGCATCTCCTTCTCGGCGCGCGCGTTCGAGATGAACGACAGCTCGCAGAGGACCGCCGGCATGCGCGCGCCCATGAGGACGTAGAAGAGCGCCTTGCGGACGCCCTTGACCTGGCCGGACCCCTTGCGCAGCGACCGCTGCAGGCTGCGCTCGACCTCGGCGGCCAGGCGCGCCGAGTCCTCCGTGTGCGCCCGGGTCATCAGGTCGGCGGTGAGGAGCTGCAGGTCGGCCATGCTGCGGCCCGAGCCCTGGTTCTCGCGCTGCGCCAGCCGGCGCGTGTAGGCGTCGTCGGAGATGTCGAGGTAGTAGGTCTCGACGCCGTCGCGGTTCCGGTCGGGCGCGGCGTTCACGTGGACCGAGACGAAGAGGTCGGCCCGCGCCTCGTTCGCGCGCCGGGTGCGCGCCTCCAGCGGCACGGTCCGGTCGTCCTCGCGCGTCAGCATGACCTCGAAGCCCCGCCGCTGGAGCAGCGGCTGGAGGCGCCGCGCCACGTCGAGCGTGACCTCCTTCTCCTCGAGGCCCCCCCCGCCGACGGCGCCGCGCTCGGCGCCGCCGTGGCCCGCGTCCACGACCACGCGCCGGATCGGCATGGCGGCCGCCTCCGACAGGGTCAGCCCCTCGGGCGGCTTCAGCTCCTGGGGCGCCTCGGCGTCCTTGCGCGCCCGCGCCTCGATGACCACTCCGGGCGGCCGGTCGGACGCGTAGACCTGCGCCACCACCCCGTCGCCGAGCTCCACGACGATCCGGGCCTGGCCGACGCGGTTGGGTGCGGCGCGCAGCGCCTTGATGAGCTTGCTCTGCGGGAAGGCGCGCTGCCTCACCACCTGGGTGGACAGCGTCCCGCCCGGGATGTCGACGAAGACCCGCCCCGGCCGGTTCTCCTGCGGCGGTATCTCGCCGTGCGTGTAGCCGACGGGGCGGTCGGTCGAGACCACGATGCGCGCGGCCGCGCCCACGCGCCTGACGGCGATGCCGAGGACCCGGGAGGGGACGGCCGGTCCCGGCGGCAGGCTCGGCGGCGCGCCCGGCGGCGGGCCCGGCG
>JACRCY010000299.1 GCA_016218785.1 Deltaproteobacteria bacterium | reverse complement strand
CGCTTCCGTCAGCGCTCCGAGGACACCCGCGTCATCGCCCGCGAGATCTTCGAGCGCCTGGCCGAGGCCTACAAGGTGCTGGCGGAGCCGGTCACCCGCGAGGCCTACCTCAAGCAGCTCAAGAAGGGCGAAGGCGGGCCGGCCGCCGACCCCGCCGGCCGGGCCCTGGCCGCCGACCGGCACTTCCACTCTGGCGAGGAGCTGCTCCGGCAGCGCCGCTTCGCGGAGGCGGCGGCCACGTTCCAGAAGGCCTGCGAGCTGGTGCCCGACGCCGGCGAGTTCCACGCCTTCGCCGGCTGGGCCACCTTCCAGGCGGACACGCACAGCGCCGAGGTCCAGGCGCGGGCGCACGACGAGCTCAAGCGCGCCGTCGAGCTGTCGCCGCGGGTCGACCGCACGCACCTCTTCCTCGGCTACTTCCTCAACCAGGTGGGGAAGACCACGCTCGCCGAGCACGAGTTCGAGCTGGCCATCCAGTGCAACCCCGACTGCGCCGAGGCGCTGCGCGAGCTCCGGCTCATCAACGCGCGCCGCACGCAGCAGGGGCTCGCCCCCGACGTCCGCAAGTAGCCGCGGGGCGCCGGCGCGCCGTGGCCCGGCCCGTCGTCCTGCCGCTTGACCGGATGTGCTACTTGTAGCACAATGGCCGCATGAGGCGAGCCGGCATTCGCGAAGCCCGGCAGCACCTGTCGGCGCTCATCGAGGCCGTGCGCCGCGGCCACGAGGTCCTGATCACCGATCGCGGCAGGCCGGTGGCCCGCCTGGTGGCACCGTCGCCGCCGGCGGGCCGACCGTTCCCGGGCCTGGCCGAGTTCCGGCGGGGCATGCCGGTCCTCGATCCACCGCTGTCGAGCACGATCCTGGAGGACCGTGAAGACCGCTTCTAGGGCGCGCGAGCGGGCTCCCGACGAGCTCGACGGGCCGGTGTACCTGGACTCGAGCGGGCTGGCGAAGCTGTACCTGCCCGAGCCCGATAGCGCCACCCTGGAACGGGTGCTGCGGGGGCGGACGGACCTGCTGGTGTCGGATCTGGTGGTCACCGAGATCGTGTCGGCCGTCTCACGTCGGCGGCGCGCCGGCGGCATCACCACGACCGCGGCGGGGCCCATCCATCGTGCCTTGCTCGCCCACCTCCAGGGGGGCCTGTACCGCGCCGTGGACCTGAGCCCCGGCGTCCACCGCGAGGCCGAGCGGCTGCTGCTGGCGCTCGAGGCGATTCCCCTGCGCGCAGCCGACGCCCTCCACGGGGCGCTCGCCCTGGCAGCCGGTGCGGCCACGGTCGTGACGTTCGATGCGCGCCTCGCCGCCGCGTCGCGCGCGGTGGGCCTGCGCAGCTTCCCCTGAGCTGCCGCGACCCGCGGCCGGGGCCGGGCCCTCGCGCCGGCTGCCAACGGTCCGTTGACTCGCCCGCCCGGGCGCGCTATCCCACGCGGGGGCACACGGAGGCGGCATGACGCAGAAGGCCGGCAGCTTCATCTGGCTCGATGGCACGTTCGTCCCGTGGGACGACGCCAAGGTGCACCTCCTCACCCACACGCTCCACTACGGGCTCGGGGCCTTCGAGGGGATCCGCTGCTACCGGCGGGCCGATGGCCGGTCGGCGGTGTTCCGCCTCGTCGAGCACGTCGACCGCCTGCTCCGGTCGGCGCACATCTGCACCATCGACGTCCCCTACTCCCGCGAGCAGCTCGCCGCGGCGTGCCTCGAGACCTTGCGCCAGAACGCGATGGCCGAGGGGTACCTGCGGCCGCTGGTCTTCCTCGGCGACCCGCTGATGGGCCTCGGGACGCTCGAGAACCCGACCCGCGTGGCCATCGCGGCCTTCGTCTGGGGCGCCTACCTCGGCGACGAGGGGCTGCGAACCGGGATCCGCGCCCGGGTGTCGTCGTTCACCCGGACCGGCGTGAACTCCGCCATGTCGAAGGGCAAGATCTGCGGCCAGTACGTGAACTCGATCCTGGCCAAGCGCGAGGCCCACGCCACCGGCCACGACGAGGCCATCATGCTCGACCAGCACGGCCACGTCGCGGAGGCGACCGGCGAGAACCTCTTCGTGGTCACGGGGGGGCAGCTCCTCACGGCGCCGCTGTCGTCGCCGATCCTCGGGGGGATCACGCGCGACAGCGTGCTCCGCCTCGCCCGCGACGCGGGCCTCGCGGTGCGCGAGGAGGTCTTCACCCGCGATCAGCTGTACGTCGCCGACGAGGTCTTCCTCACCGGCACCGCCGCCGAGCTGACGCCGGTGCGCGAGATCGACGGCCGCCGCGTGGGCCGGGGCGAGGTCGGGCCGTTGACGCGCCAGCTGCAGGAGGCGTACTTCGACGTGGTGAAGGGAGCGACGCCGAGGTATCCCGAGTGGGTGACGTACGTGTGAGGCGCGAGGCGCGAGGCTCGAGCCCCGCGCCTTCCCGTCTGCGCCGGATCGCTACGGTACCCCGGGGAAGGCGTTGACGAACTGCACCTTGAAGTCCGGGAACGCCGTCACGTACTGGATCTTGAAGTCCGGGAACGCCGTCACGAACTGCCACTTGCCGCACTTGTCCGGGAAGGCGTTGACCTCCTGGACCTTGAGGTCGGGGAAGGCCGTCACCTTCTGGACCTTGAAGTCCGGGAAGCTGTTCACGATCTGCACCTTGCCGTAGAGCCGCTTGCCCTTGAGGACGCAGCTCTTGGGCACCACCCCCGCGGGCGTCGCGTCGTCCGCCCCGAGGGTTGCGGCGGCCGCCGCCGGGCCGGCCGCCGCCGGGGGGCGCTGGTAGACCGCGGCCAGGACCAGGATGCCGACCACACCGATGCCGATCAGGACGCGCATCACGCCGGACCTCCTTCGCGGGCAGGCGATCGTGGCGCGCCCGCCGCAAGCATTATGGCACAACTGGCCTACGGCGAGAGCGCGAGATACAGGCCGCCCGCGACGAGGAGGAGGCCCACGGGACACAGCAGGCAGCCGAGCCACGAGCGCGGGCGCGCGGCGCGCAGGGCCGCGTGCAGGCCCCACGCGGCCAGAAGGACGCCGACGGCGAGGAGCACGAGCGGGAGGGCACGTCCGGCCACGGCGCGACCTTAGGCGAGGCCGCCCCGGGCCGTCAACCCGGCCCGAGGCGGGACCCTACTTGATCCGCTGGCCAAGATCGCTTCTAATAGAGCACCGTAGCGCCGACGCGCGCGTCGAGTGCCAGGAACCCCTCCGGCGGGCCGCCGGAGCTAACGTGAGAGGTCAAGAGACATGAAGAAGACAGCTTGGATCGCGGTGGCACTGTGTGCCCTTCTGGCCGTGAGCTCGTTCAGCTGCGGCGGCGGCGGTGGGAGCTGCCCGGAATGCATCGATCCCGGCGCCTGGAACTACCCGGAGAACCAGTTCGTCCTCGACTACCTCGAGCTGCCGCTGACGAGCGCCGACGCCAAGGCCCTCGCGTTCGACCTCGACCACAACGGCACCCCGGACAACCAGCTCGGCAACATCCTCGCGGCGCTCGGGAGCGCCATGGGCGACACCAACCCGCAGGAGTCGCTGGAGGCGTCGATGGCCAAGGGGGAGATCATCGTCCTCTTCGCCATCTACGCCGAGGACATGCAGCTCTCCCCGAAGTCCAATCTCTGGGCGTTCCTCGGCGAGCAGGCCGACCCCGAGCTCACCGACGGACCGCAGCCCGGCGGGACCTTCACGGTCGACACCACCAACAGCCCGGCCGACGCCTACTTCGGCGGCAAGATCAAGAACGGTGGCGGTCTCTACGGCGGCGACGAGGCCGAGTTGTTGCTGAGCATTGCGCTCACCGGTACCCAGCCGCTCAACCTGTCGCTGCGCGCCGTGAACGTCGAGTTCGACGTGTCCGCCGACGGCCTCGTGCTGGAAAACGGGCGCCTGGGCGGCGCCATCACCGAGACCGACCTGAACGGCCAGGTCCTGCCGACGGTCGCCAACCTGCTCCAGGACCAGATGGCCGGCAAGTGCAGCACCACCACCGGGACCTGCGTGTGCGAGAGCGGCAGCGGCGCCGAGACCATCCAGAGCATGTTCGACACCGACGGCAGCTGCGACGTGACGCTGGCCGAGGTCCAGAACAACAACATCATCAAGGCGTTCCTCAAGGGCGACGTGGACCTGAAGGACGGCAGCAAGGCCCTCTCGCTGGCCGTGGGCTTCTCCGCCGTCAACGCGGTCTTCACCCACACCCCTCCGCTCACCCAGTAGCATCGCGCCTGCTCCCCCTCTCCCTGGTGATCGGGTTCCCGGCGGCGTCGGCCTCCGTCGATCCTCGCCCGCCGCGCGTCGCGCTGCGGGCCCCCCTCCTTGATCCGGCGACCGCGCGGCGCGCTTCCGCTACAATCCTCCTCCATGAGTGACGCCGAGGCGCCGCCGCCCGCCACCCCGACGGACCCGGCGAACGCGCCCGAGCCGGCGCGCGCGCCCGAGCCGGCGGACGCGCCCGAGCCGGCGAGCGCGCCCGACCTGGCGGACGCGCTCGCCGTGGTGGACGCGCTCCCGGTCATCGACGCCGCGGCGGGGTCCCGGCCCGAGGCCCGCCTCGGGCTCCCCGGCGACATCGAGTCGCAGGCCGGCGCCGTCAGGCCCGGCCGCGCGGCGCGGCCGGGACGCCTGCTGCTCGGCGTGGCCACGCTCGGCCTGATGGCCCTCGGCGTGTGGGTCCTCGCGACGCAGACCGACCTGTGGGCCAGCGGCTACCGCGGGCGGCGCCGGGCCGAGATCCGCCAGCAGCGGGACGAGGCGCGGGCGCGGGCGCGCGCGGGTGAGCCGCGCTACGGCACGCTCCGGGTCTCCGGCGCGCCGGCCGGGGCTGCGGTCTACGTGGCGCTCGGGCACACGCCGCTCGCGGCGCCGCACCTCGACACCGGCCAGAGCCACCGGCTGCTCCTGGACGCGCAGGGGTACGTGCCCCGGCGCCTGACCGTGCCCCCGTCGGCGTGGCGCGTGCCCCCGGCCGACGCCGGGCTCGTGGCGCCCGACACCGAGGTGGCGGAGGCGGAGGCCACGCTGGTGGCGGGCCAGGTCGTGCTCACCGACGACGAGGACTTCGCCGGCACGGGCGCCGGGAGCGGTCGCACCGGCACGCTGCGGCTGCGGAGCACGCCCCCGGGTGCCAGCGCCTGGCTGCTCGTGGGCTACACGCCGGTGGCCCGCATCGAGGACCTGCGGCTCGACCGCAGCTACGACCTCATGGTCCACAAAGGGGGCTACCTGCCGGCGCGCGCCACGGTTTCCGGCGCCGCGTTCCGCGAGGGCCCCGCCGGCGTCGAGCACGAGGTGACGGTGGAGCTGCGCGAGCCCGCCGCCGCGCCCCGCGCGAAACGCTAGGCCGAGGTCGCGGCGCGCTCCCGCTCCATGTCGGCCTCCAGCTCGCGGAGGCGCGCCTCGATGTAGCCGCGGATCTCGGCGAGGCGCTCCTTGGTCGCGGCCTCGAAGCGCAGGACCAGCACCGGCTGCGTGTTCGAGGCGCGGATCAGCCCCCACCCGTCGGGGAACAGCACCCGCACGCCGTCGACGTCCACGATCTCGTGGCGCGCCCGGAAGTACCCGGTGGCGCGCCGGACCAGGTCGAACTTCACCTCCTCGGGCACCTCGACGCGGATCTCGGGGGTGTTGAAGGTGCGCGGCAGGGTGTCGACGTGCTCGGCGAGCGTCTGGTCGGCGAGCGAGAGCATCTCGCACAGCCGCACCGCGGCGTAGACGGCGTCGTCGAAGCCCAGGTAGCGGTGGGCGAAGAAGAGGTGGCCGCTCATCTCGCCGGCGAGCAGGGCGTGCTCCTCCTTCATCTTCGACTTGATGAGGGAGTGCCCGACCTTCCACATGAGGGCGCGGCCGCCGTGGGCGGTGATGTCGTCGTACATCGTCTTGGAGGCCTTGACCTCCGAGACGAAGGTCGCGCCGGGGACCTCCTTCAGGATCTCGCGCGCGAACAGGATCATGAGCTGGTCGCCCCACACGATGCGGCCGCGGCTGTCGCAGACGCCCAGGCGGTCGGCGTCGCCGTCGAGGGAGAGCCCGACCTCGGCGCGGTCGGTGCGCACCGCGGCGCGCAGGTCGGTGAAGTTGGCCTCGATGGTCGGGTCGGGGTGGTGGTTGGGGAAGCGGCCGTCCATCTCGCAGTAGAGGGGACGCACCTCGAAGCCGAGCTGCGACAGGATGGGCACCGCGGTGACCCCGCCGGTGCCGTTGCCGGCATCGACCACGATGCGGAAGCGGCGCGGCCCGAGACGCATGCCGCCGGCCACGTGGGCGACGTAGGCGCCGATCACGTCCTCGTCGACGACGCGTCCGCCGGGGCTCCGGAGGTAGTCGCCCCGCTCCATGAGGCCGCGCACTTCCCGGATCTCCGGGCCGAAGATGGTGGTCTTCTGGCGCAGCACCTTGAAGCCGTTGTACTCGGGCGGGTTGTGGCTGCCGGTGATCTGCGCGCCGCCCGGCGCGTCGTAGTGGAACGCCGCGACGTACAGGACGGGGGTGGGGACCACCCCCACGTCGATGACCTCCGCGCCGGTCTGAAGGAGCCCCTCGAGGAAGCGGTCGTGGAGGCGCGGCGACGACAGGCGGCAGTCGCGCCCCAGCACCAGGCGCCGCTCGCCGTGGCGCGCGAGGTGCGTGCCGACGGCGCGGCCGAGGTCGCGCGTGAAGTCGTCGGTCAGGTCCGTGTCGGACAGGCCGCGGATGTCGTACTCGCGAAAGACGTTCGGGTTCATCGAGGCTCCTGGAGGGTTGCTCCATGAGATGCCGGGGCGGCCCGGAGGCCACCGTCACAGGTAACGGTCCAGCCCGCGGCGCTCCAGCTCGGCCACCACGTCGCGGACCTCCTGGGCGTGGTCCTTGGGGCACACCAGGATCGCGTCCCTGGTCACGACCACGACGAGCCCGTCGGCGCCGACCACCGACACCAGCTGCCCCGACTCCGTGACCACCACGTTGTCGTGCGCCCGCCGCAGCAGCGTCTCGCCGACGGTGACGTTGCCGTCGGCGTCGTGCTCGCTGATGGCGCTGAGCGCGGTCCACGAGCCCACGTCGTTCCAGCCGAACTCCGCGGGGGCCACGAGGATGCCGTCGGCCTTCTCCATCACGCCGTAGTCGATCGAGATGGCGCGCAGGCCCGGGTAGACCCGCGCGACGACCGGCGTCGCGTCGCCGCCGCCGGCGCAGGCCGCGCCGATGGCGTCGAACGCGGCCGTCATGTCGGGGAGGTGGCGGCGGAGCTCGGCGCGGATGCGGGCGGCGGTGAAGAAGAACATGCCGCTGTTCCACAGGTAGCGGCCGCTCTCGAGGTAGCGCCGGGCGGTGACGCCGTCGGGCTTCTCCACGAAGGCCTCGACGTCGTAGGCGATGCCGTGGGTGGGCGCGGCCGAGGTGCGGATGTAGCCGTAGCCGGTCTCGGGCCGGGTCGGCCGCACCCCCAGCGTCACGATGCGGTCCTCGGCGCCCGCGAGCGCGAGCACCTGCGTCACCACGTCGGCGAAGGCGGCCTCGTTCGCGATGTGGTGATCGGCCGGGAGCACGGCCAGCACCGCCGCGGGGTCGCGGGCGAAGAGCGCCTCGGCCGCGAAGCCGATGCAGGGTGCGGTGTTGCGGCCGCAGGGCTCGGCCAGGAGGTTGGCCGCGGGCAGCTCCGGGAGCGCGGCCTGCACGTCGGGGACCTGCGAGGCGGCCGCGACCACCAGCGTCCGGTCGAGGTCGCAGACCGACCGCATGCGGTGGACGGTGGCGCCGAGGAGCGAGCGCCCGCCCGCGGTGCCGAGGGCGAGGAACTGCTTGGCGCGGCGGCGGCGGCTGGCCGGCCACAGGCGGGTGCCGCCCCCCCCGGCCATGATCACGGCGTAGAGGTGCTGCGAGTCGCTGGTTGGCATGGTGTGCACCGCCGGCATGATGCCGGGGCGCATCGTTCTATCGCGGGGGATGCGTGCTGTCAACGTCGGGCCGCCGTGGCTCAGGGCCTCGGACAAAGTCGCGAGCGGTCCCGCCATGGCGTCCAGCTACACCGGCCAGGTACTGCCGGCCGGGCCGCCCCGGGCGGCTCGACGGGGGCCCGGCGCGGGAAAACGCGGGCGGCGGGCCGGCCTCGGCGCGCGCGGCGCGCGG
>JACRCY010000029.1 GCA_016218785.1 Deltaproteobacteria bacterium | reverse complement strand
GATGCAGAAGACCATCGTCGTCGAGGTCACCCGCTCGGTGCGCCACCCGATCTACGGCAAGTACATCCACCTGAAGCAGAAGTACAAGGTCCACGACGAGAAGGGCCAGTACAAGGTGGGCGACTACGTCGAGATCACCGAGCACCGGCCGATCTCGCGCGACAAGCGCTGGGCGGCCACCAAGCTCATCGAGCGGCGCGAGCAGGGCTAGGAGGCGGCCATGATCCAGATGCGGACGATCCTCGACGTGGCGGACAATTCGGGCGCCCGTCGTGTGCAGTGCATCAAGGTCCTCGGCGGCTCGCGCCGGCGCTACGCGGCGCTCGGCGACGTGATCATCGTGAGCATCAAGGAGGCGCTGCCCAACCAGAAGGTCAAGAAGGGCCAGACGGCGCGGGCGGTGGTGGTGCGCACGGCGCGCGAGTACGCGCGGGCCGACGGCTCGTACGTGAAGTTCGACGCCAACTCGGCGGTGCTGATCGACAAGGAGAACGCCCCGGTGGGCACGCGCATCTTCGGGCCGGTCGCCCGCGAGCTGCGCGCCAAGAACTTCATGAAGATCATCTCGCTCGCCCCGGAGGTCATCTAGCCATGACGCTCGCACGCATCCGCAAGGGTGACCAGGTCATGGTCATCTCGGGCAAGTACAAGGGCAAGACCGGCCGGGTGCTGGCCGTGGATCCCGGCCACGACCGCGTGGTGGTCGAGGGCGTCAACAAGCAGAAGCGCCACACCAAGCCGTCGACGACCAACCGCGAGGGCGGCATCGTCGAGCGCGAGCACCCGATCCACGCCTGCAAGGTGATGCCCGTGGATCCCGAGACGGGCAAGGGTACGCGCGTCCGCGTCCGGGTCGAGAGCGACGGCTCGAAGACCCGCCTGGCGAAGAGCGGCAAGGTCATCAAGCACGAGGCGGTCTAGGCCATGGCGGACGACAAGAAGAAGGGCGAGGACAAGCCCAAGGGCGACAAGGGCGCCCAGGCCAAGGGCGGCGACAAGCCGAAGGGCGACAAGGGCGCCCAGGCCAAGGGTGGCGCCAAGGGCGCGCCCGGCAAGGGCGGCGACAAGGGCAAGGGCGGCGACAAGGGCAAGGGCGGCAAGGCCGCGGCCGAAGGCGTCAAGCGCGAGCCCCAGGAGAAGGTGCCCCCGCGCCTGCGCGACAAGTACCGCAAGGAGGTCGTGCCCGCGCTGGTCCGGCAGTTCTCCTACAAGAACGTGATGCAGGTCCCGCGGCTGGTGAAGATCACCGTGAACATGGGCCTGGGCGAGGCCATCTCGAACGCCAAGATCATCGACATGGGCGTCGAGCAGGTCACCGCGATCACGGGCCAGAAGCCGGTGGTCACCAAGGCGCGCAAGTCCATCGCCTCGTTCAAGCTGCGCGAGGGCGCCAACGTCGGCGTGATGGTCACCCTGCGCCGCGAGCACATGTGGGAGTTCCTCGACCGCCTGGTCGGCTTCGCGCTGCCGCGCGTCCGGGACTTCAAGGGCGTCAGCCCGAAGGCCTTCGACGGCCGGGGGAACTACACCCTGGGCGTCAAGGAGCAGATCATCTTCCCCGAGATCAACTACGACGCAGTCGAGAAGGTCAAGGGGCTCAACATCTCGATCACGACGACGGCGAAGACGGACGAGGAAGGCCGGGCGCTCCTCCAGCAGCTCGGGATGCCCTTCCGGGCCTAGTTCGATCACTCAGGAAGTGGAGAGACATCGTGGCACGTGCCTGCGCATTCGCGAAGCTCCAGCAGGTCCCGAAGTTCTCGGTGCGTCATCGCAACCGTTGCAAGGTCTGCGGCCGTCCGCGTGGCTATTACCGGAAGTTCGAGCTCTGTCGCATCTGCTTCCGGAACCTCGCCCTCAAGGGTGAGATCCCCGGCGTCATCAAGGCCAGCTGGTAGGAGGCGCCCATGTTGACCGACCCCATCTCGGACCTCCTGACCCGCATCCGCAACGCCATGCTCGCGCGCCACGAGCGCGTCTCGATCCCGGCCTCGCGGCTCAAGCACCGCGTCGCCGAGATCCTGGTCAGCGAGGGCTACGTCGCCTCGGTGGCCCGCGAGCCGGCCGACACCGGGCACGAGCAGCTGACGCTGGTGCTCAAGTACGGTCGCGACCGCCAGCCGGCGATCGAGGGCATCCGGCGCATCTCGCGCCCCGGGCGCCGCGTCTACGTGCCGTGCACCAAGAACCCCAAGGTCCGCCAGGGCATGGGGATCACGGTGCTCAGCACCTCGCGTGGCGTGATGAGCGACCGCGATGCCCGCAAGCAGGGCATCGGTGGCGAGATCCTCTGCGAGGTCTGGTAGGAGCACACCATGTCCAGGATCGGCAAGCGTCCCGTCGAGCTCAAGGGGGTCACCCTCACCGTCGGCGCGGACCATTTCGAAGTGAAGGGCCCCAAGGGCACCGTGCGCCGCCCGCTGCTGGCCGGCGTCGGCATCACCACCCAGGACGGCGTGGCCCAGGTCGCGGCGAAGCCCGATGCGCCCGCCAGCATCGCGTCGATGATCACCGGCACGACGCGTTCGCACCTGAACAACGCGGTCACCGGTGCGCGCGACGGCTACAAGAAGACCCTGAAGCTGGTGGGTACCGGCTACCGCGCCGAGCTCAAGGGGCAGACGCTCACCATGGCGCTCGGCCTGTCGCACCCGGTGGTCTACGAGCTGCCGGCGTCGATCAAGGCCGAGATCCCGCCGGAGAGCAAGAACACGCAGATCAACCTGACCTCGGTGGACAAGGACCTGCTGGGCCAGGTCACGGCGGACCTCAAGGGGTTCCGTCCGCCCGAGCCGTACAAGGGCAAGGGCGTCACCATCGAGGGCCAGAAGTACCGCCGCAAGGCGGGCAAGGCCGGCAAGACGGGCGCGGTGGCCAAGTAGGATTCGTAGCCGGCGGGCCGGAGGGTCCGCCGTACGCGAGCGAGGCGGCGATGAGGAACAAGGTCGAACAGAGGATGCGGCGCAAGCTCCGGATCCGCTCCCGCGTGCACGGCACGGCGGAGCGGCCGCGGCTCACGGTGTTCCGCTCGGCGCGGCACATCTACGCCCAGGTGGTCAACGACGACACCGGGTCCACGCTGCTCACGCTGGGCACGCTCTCCAAGGAGCTGCGCGACGTGGTCAAGGGGCTCAAGAAGCGCCAGGCCGCCCAGAAGGTCGGCGAGGCGATCGCGAAGGCCTGCAAGGAGAAGAACATCGCCAAGGTGGTCTTCGACCGGAACGGCTATGCCTACGAGGACAACAACCGGGTCGGCTTCCTGGCCGGCGCAGCCCGCAAGGCGGGCCTGGGCCTCTAGGCCCGGGCGCGCGAAGTAGAGAGCAACGATGTCGATGGTCGGCGATACGGACGAATCCAGGGAGCTCAAGGAGCGCGTCGTCCACATCAACCGCGTGGCCAAGGTGGTCAAGGGCGGCCGGCGCTTCTCGTTCTCGGCCCTCATCGTGGTGGGCGACGGCGCCGGCCGGGTGGGCATCGGCCTGGGCAAGGCCAACGAGGTGCCCGAGGCGATCCGCAAGGGCAACGAGCAGGCGCGCAAGAACCTCTTCACCGTGCCGCTCGTCGGGAGCACCATCCCGCACGAGTCGCTCGGACACTTCGGCGCCGGCCAGGTGCTGCTGCGCCCGGCCTCGGCGGGCACGGGCGTGATCGCCGGCGGCGCCGTGCGCGCGGTGGTCGAGAGCGCGGGCATCCGCGACGTGCTCACCAAGAGCCTGGGCAGCCGCAACCCGCACAACGCCGTCAAGGCGACCGTGGCGGCGCTCAAGCAGCTGCGCGACCTCGGCACCGCCGCCGAGAAGCGCGGCAAGCGGCCCGAGGACCTGGTCGAGAAGGGCGCATAGGGACACAGCCATGGCCAAGCCCAAGCTCCGCGTGCGGCAGATCAAGTCCACGATCCACCAGCCCGAGACCTTCGAGAAGGTGCTGCGCGGCCTCGGCCTGCGTGGCTGCCAGTCCGAGGTCGTCGTGGCCAACACCCCGTCCTTCCGGGGCATGATCAAGAAGGTCATGCACCTCGTCTCCGTGGAGGAGATCGATGGCTAGCATCCTCAGCAACCTGCGGGCGCCCCTGGGCGCCGTGAAGACCGCCCTCCGCAAGGGCCGTGGCGTCGGCTCCGGCCTGGGCAAGACCGCCGGCAAGGGCCAGAAGGGCCCGAAGGCCCGCCACCCGGGCACCTTCGGCAAGCTGCACTTCCAGGGCGGCCAGACGCCCATGCAGCGCCGCCTGCCCAAGCGCGGCTTCAACAACCCCTTCCCCACCGAGGTGGCCATCATCAACCTGGCCGCCCTGGCGAAGCACTTCCAGGCCGGCGCGGTGGTCGACCCGGCCGCGCTGGTGCAGGCCGGGCTGCTGGCCGCGCGGGCCCTGCGCGTCAAGATCCTCGGCAACGGGGACCTCGACCGCCAGCTCACCCTCAAGGTGCACGCCGTCTCGGCGGGCGCGCGGGCGAAGATCGAGGCCGCCGGAGGCACCGTCGAGCTGCTGCCCACGACCGTTCCGCCGTCCGAGGGAAATGTGAAGGCATAGCGGCTGGTTCCCCTGGGGCGCCGCGAGGCGCTATACCCACGCAGCGAGTCCGGCACCCGGGCCGGCCGCGGCACTCACCAAGGAACCTCGATGGCACTCGGCGCGATTCTCAATGTCGGCAAGATCCCTGAGCTTCGCCGACGCCTGCTGTTCACGCTCGGCATGCTCGCGGTCTACCGCGTGGGCGTGTACGTCACCGTGCCCGGCGCGGACCGCAAGGCCATGCAGGAGTTCTTCGTCGGCCAGGACACCCAGGGCGGCGGCGGCTTCCTGAACCTCATGAACCTGTTCTCGGGCGGCGCGCTCGAGCAGGTCAGCATCTTCGCCCTGGGCGTCATGCCCTACGTCTCGGCCTCCATCATCTTCCAGCTGCTCACCTCGGTGTTCAAGCCGCTCGAGGAGATGCGCAAGGAAGGCGAGATGGGCCAGCGCAAGATCAACCAGTACACCCGGTACGCGACGATCCTGCTGTCCCTGTTCCAGGGCTTCTCGATCGCCCTGTACCTCGAGGGCCGCCACACGGCCGACATGGTCGCCGTGGTGCGGGATCCGGGCTGGATGTTCCGCATCATCACCATGCTGACGCTGGCCACCGGCACCGCGTTCATCATGTGGATCGGCGAGCAGATCACCGAGCGCGGCATCGGCAACGGCATCTCGCTGATCATCTTCGCGGGCATCGTGGCCGACTTCCCCAAGGCCGCCGCCCAGACCTGGCAGGGCACCAGCACCGGGCAGATCCAGCCCACGGCGCTGCTGATCGCCGGCGTGCTGATCGTCGCCTCGGTGGCCACCATCGTCTTCTTCGAGCGCGGCCAGCGGCGGATCCCCATCGAGTACTCCCGGCGCATCATCGGCCGGAAGATGTACGGGGGCCAGCGCACCCACCTGCCGCTGCGCGTGAACTCCTCGGGCGTGATCCCGCCCATCTTCGCCTCCAGCGTCCTGCTGTTCCCCGGGACCCTGGCCAGCCTGCACATCCCGGGCATGGAGGCCCTGAGCACCATGCTCCAGCGCGGTGACTGGCTGTACGTCACCGTCTTCAGCGTGGCCACGATCTTCTTCTGCTACTTCTACACGGCGGTCACCTTCCCGCCCGTGGACGTGGCCGACAACCTCAAGAAGCAGGGCGCCTTCATCCCCAGCATCCGCCCGGGCAAGGCCACGGCGGACTACATCGAGAAGGTGCTCGCGCGCATCACCTTCGGCGGCGCGCTGTACGTGGCGCTGATCTGCGTGCTGCCCGACTTCATGCGCACGTACTTCAAGGTCCCCTTCCCCTTCGGCGGCACCTCCATCATGATCGTGGTAGGGGTGGCGCTCGACACGGTGAACCAGATCGAGTCCTATCTCATCTCCCGACACTACGAGGGCTTTGCGGGCGCGGGCGGACCGCGCATCCAGGGCCGGAGGAGCATGTAGGATGGACTTGGTGTTCATGGGCCCGCCGGGGGCGGGCAAGGGTACCCAGGCACAGCGGCTGTGCGCCCGGCTGGGCGTGCCGCAGGTCTCCACCGGCGACATGCTGCGGGCGGCCCGCAAGGCCGGCACGGAGCTCGGCCGCAAGGCCGACGAGTACATGTCCACCGGCCGGCTGGTGCCCGACGAGGTGGTCATCGGCCTGGTGGCCGAGCGCATCGCCCAGCCCGACGCCCGGGGCGGCTACGTGCTCGACGGCTTCCCGCGCACCGTGGCCCAGGCCGAAAGCCTGGACCGCATCCTCGCCGCCGCCGGCCGCCAGCTGGACCACGTGGTGCTGCTGGAGGTGCCGGACGAATTGATCGTCGAGCGCATCACCGGCCGGCGCACCGGAGAGACCACTGGACGAATCTACCACATCAAGTATGATCCTCCGCCCTTCCCCAACCGGGGGGAGGGTGGCGAACGGCTGCTCACCCGCTCCGATGATCGGGAGGAGGTCGTCCGCCAGCGCCTCGCCGAGTACGCAGCAATGACTGCGCCCCTGGTGGCCTACTACGCCACGCGGGGGCTGCTGCGGCGCGTCGACGGCGTGGGAGCGCTGGACGACATCACCACGGCGCTCCTCCGGGCGATCGGAGTAGCTTAGGAATCCATGGCACGTCACCGAACCAACCGCAGCGAGCCGCGCGAACCCAAGGGCGACAAGCTCGAGTTCGAAGGGGCCGTCCTCGAGGCGCTCCCCAACGCGATGTTCCGCGTCAAGTGCGACAACGGTCTCGACGTGCTGGCCACGATCTCGGGTCGCATGCGGCAGTACTACATCCGGATCCTCCCTGGTGATCGGGTCACCGTGGAGGTCTCTCCCTACGACCCGTCGAAGGGTCGGATCACCTACCGGCACAAGTGAGTGCCGGAGCGCCGAGAGAGCTTGAACATGAAGGTCCGTCCATCCGTGAAGAAGATCTGTGACAAGTGCAAGATCGTCCGGCGCAAGGGTGTCGTCCGGGTGATCTGCACCAACCCTCGCCACAAGCAGCGTCAGGGGTAGGCCGATGGCACGAATCGCTGGCGTCGACCTTCCCGGTCGCAAGCACATCTCGATCGCGCTCCGGTACCTCTATGGCATCGGCCCCGCGCGCGCCGTGGAGATCTGCACGAAGGCGCAGGTCCCCCTGGAGAAGAAGGCCCAGGACCTCTCCGAGGCCGAGATCCGCCGCATCCGCGAGGTCCTCGACGCGGACTACAAGGTGGAGGGCGATCTGCGCCGCGAGGTGCAGATGAACATCAAGCGGCTGATGGACCTCGGCTGCTATCGCGGCCTGCGGCACCGCCGCGGCCTGCCCGTGCACGGGCAGCGGACGCACACCAACGCGCGCACCCGCAAGGGTCCCCGCAAGGGCCTCGCGGTCGCCCGCTCGGCGCCCGCCGCCGCGCCGGCCGCCGCTCCGGCCAAGAAGTAACTGGAGGACCCCATGGCCAAGGCGCAGACAGCATCCACCACGAGCCCGGCGGGCCGCTCCGCCAAGGGCAAGACGACGACCCGCAAGAACGTGCCGAAGGGCGTCTGCCACATCCAGGCGACGTTCAACAACACCATCGTGACGATCAGCGACGTGTACGGAAATACCATCGCGTGCTCGTCCGCCGGCTCACGTGGATTCAAGGGCTCTCGCAAGAGCACGCCCTTCGCCGCCCAGGTGGCCGCCGAGGACGCCGCCCGCAAGGCGGCCGAGCACGGCATGCGCGAGATCGCGGTGTTCATCAAGGGTCCGGGGGCCGGCCGCGAGAGCGCGCTGCGTGCCCTGACCACGGCGGGCTTCCGCATCACCCTGATCCGCGACGTGACCCCCATCCCGCACAACGGTTGCCGTCCGCCCAAGCGCCGGCGCGTCTGAGTCCGCAGGACAAGAAGAGAGATCCATGGCTCGTTACATCGGTCCCGTCTGCAAGCTCTGCCGCCGCGAGGGCATGAAGCTCTTCCTCAAGGGCGATCGCTGCTTCACGGACAAGTGCGCGTTCGACCGCCGTCCCTATCCCCCCGGCCAGCACGGCCAGGCGCGGATCAAGTTCAGCGAGTACGGGCTGCGCCTGCGCGAGAAGCAGAAGGTGCGCCGCATCTACGGCGTGCTCGAGCGGCAGTTCCGGAAGTACTTCGCCTCCGCCGACCGCGCCAAGGGCGTCACCGGCGAGCAGCTGCTCGGGCTGCTCGAGCGCCGGCTGGACAACGTGGTGTATCGCCTGGGCTTCGCCGCCACGCGCAGCGAGGCGCGGCAGCTGGTGCTGCACCACCACGTGCAGATCAACGGCCGGCGCGTCAACGTCCCCAGCGCCCTGGTGCGGACCGGCGACCGGGTCACCATCCGCGAGAAGTCCCGGCAGATCCCGCGCATCAAGGAATCGGTCGAGGGCGCCGAGCGCCGTGGCCAGACGACCTGGCTGGAGCTCGACAAGGAGAACTTCACGGGAACCGTCAAGGGCAAGCCTGTCCGCGAGGAGATCACCCTGCCCATCAACGAGCAGCTCATCGTCGAGTTCTACAGCCGATAACCCGCACGTCGGGACGGGCGCGAGGCCGGTGGGCCGCGCGCGGTCCCGGTCCGGAAAGGGGCAAGACCGCTCATGACCCAGTCCACCCAGGCTCGTAACTGGCGCGACCTGATCCGTCCCAAGGCCCTCGTCGAGGAGGACCGCGAGGCCCACACCGACTTCTATGGCAAGTTCGTGTGCGAGCCCCTGGAGCGGGGCTTCGGCATCACCATCGGCAACTCGCTGCGCCGGGTGCTGCTGTCCTCGCTGCAGGGCGCGGCGATCACCGCCGTGCGCCTCGACGGCGCGCTGCACGAGTTCACCACCATCGATGACGTCAAGGAAGACGTCACCGACGTGATCCTGAACCTCAAGGAGGTGGTCTTCCAGGCCACCCAGGCCCGCCGCTACAACCTGCACCTGGACAAGGAAGGCCCCGCCGCCGTCCTCGCCGAGGACATCCGCACCGAGGCCGAGGCCGGCATCCGGATCCTCAACCCGAAGCAGCACATCGCCTCCGTCTCCAAGGGCGGCAAGCTGTCGATGGAGCTGGTGGTCGGCATGGGCCGCGGCTACGTGCCCGCCGAGCGCAACAAGGAGCCCAACATGGCGATCGGGTGGATCCCGATCGACAGCCTGTTCTCCCCGGTGCGCAAGGTGAACTACACGGTCACCAACGCCCGCGTCGGCCAGATCACCGACTACGACAAGCTCACCCTCGAGGTGTGGACCAACGGCGCCGTCCGGCCCCGCGACGCCGTCGCCTACGCGGCGAAGATCCTCAAGGAGCAGCTGCAGATCTTCATCAACTTCCAGGAGCAGGACGAGATCGTCGCCGTCAGCGCCTCGACCCCCGAGGAGCCGCTGAACGAGAACCTGTTCAAGTCGGTCGAGGAGTTCGAGCTCTCGGTCCGCAGCGCGAACTGCCTGCAGAACGCCAACATCACGTACATCGGCGAGCTGGTCCAGAAGACCGAGGCCGACCTGCTGAAGACCAAGAACTTCGGCCGGAAGTCCCTCAAGGAGATCAAGGACAAGCTCTCCGAGCTGAACCTCACGTTGGGCATGCACATCGAGAACTGGCCCGCGTTGCTGGAGCGCTGGCGCGCCGAGCACGGCCAGGTCTAGCGAAGGAACCGCCTCCATGCGTCACGCCAATTCCGGCCGCAAGTTCGATCGCAACACGTCCAACCGTGCGGCGATGTTCGGCAACCTCGTCGCCAACCTCTTCGCGCACGAGCGGATCGAGACCACGGTCCCCCGGGCCAAGGAGATCCGCCGCATCGCCGAGCACTTCATCACCCGTGCCGCCCGCTTCGCCGCGCCCGCCGGCGAAGACACGCGCGACCCCGCCCGGATCATCAGCGCCGTCGCCGTCAAGCGGCACATGCGCTCGCAGATCCCGCGCTGGCGCGAGCGCCTGGTCGACGGCGAGGTCGAGCGCATCGACGTCGTCGAGCACCTGTTCCGCGAGATCGCCCCGCGCTTCGTCGGGCGCCCCGGCGGCTACACGCGCATCCTGCGCACCCGCAACCGTCGCGGCGACAACGCCGAGATGGCCTTCCTCGAGCTGGTGGTGCGCAACGAGGCCGTCGGCCGCAAGGCCGAGAAGGCCACCGAGCCCGTCGTGCGCCAGGAAGCCCCGAAGAGCCGCAGCGCGGAAGAGTAGCCGCCCGCGGTCCGCGGCCGTCCGGTCCCGATCACGCCGACTCGGAGACCCCCGTCCATGACACCCCCCGCACGCCCGGCGTCCCCGCTCACGGGCGACGAGCTCCCCCGCGTCCGCACGCCCCTGCCCGGCCCGCGGGCGCAGGCCCTCGTCGAGGACCTCGCGGCCAGCGAGTGCCCCGGCCTCACCGCGCGCCGGCAGCGACGCGCCGAGGCGGCGGGCGCGCCGCACGACCCGATCGTCTGGCAGGCGGCGCGCGGCGCCGTCGTGCGCGACGTGGACGGCAACGTCTATCTCGACATGACCGCCGGCTTCGGCGCGGCCCTCATCGGACACTCGCACCCGCACGTGCTGCAGGCGCTCGGCACGCAGGCCGCGTCGCTGCTCCACGCGCTGGGCGACGTGTACCCCTCGGCGCCCAAGATCGCCCTGCAGCAGCGCCTGGCGGCCCTCGCGCCCTGGCCGGCGCGGGTGATCCTGGGCCTGTCCGGCAGCGACGCCGTCGAGGCCGCGCTGAAGACCGCGCGGCTGCACACCGGGCGTCCGGGCGTCCTGGCCTTCGTGGGCGGCTACCACGGGCTGTCCTACGGCCCGCTGGCAGCCTGCGGCTACCAGGAGGCCTTCCGCCGGCCCTTCGCCGATCAGCTGAACCCGCCCGCGCAGATCGTCCCCTCCCCGCGCGTACTGCACCCCGCCCCGCGCGCGGCCGCGCGCTGCGCGCGCGCGAGCCTCGATGCCGTCGGGCGCGTGCTGGCCGCCGGGCGCACGGGCGCGGTGCTGATC
>JACRCY010000297.1 GCA_016218785.1 Deltaproteobacteria bacterium | reverse complement strand
GTCCGGGTCACCATCGACGATCGCGGCGAGGTCCTCGCGGACCGCGGTGCACTCGGGGCTCGGGCTCGGGCTCATGGGGCGTCCTCCGGGGCAAGGATGGTGCGCAGCCGATCGAGGCCGCGGCTGCAGCGCTTGCGCGCGGTGGCCGCGTCGATGCCGCACGCGTGGCCGACCTCGCGGAACGACAGGTCGGCCTCATAGCGCAGGAGCACGGCCTCGCGCTCGGTGGGCGTGAGGCGCTCCAAGGCCTCGCGGATCGTCGCCGCGCGGGCGGCGGCCTCCACCAGCGCGTCGGGCAGCGCGGCAGGGCCGTCGGTGTCGCGGACCAGCTCGAGGCGGCGGGCGCTGCTGGCCCGGGCCTCGAGCCGCCGCGCGCACACGCGGCGCGCGATGCCGAACAGCCAGGCGCGCACCGGGCCGTCGGCGCGGTAGGTCGGCATGGCCCGGTAGGCCTGGAGCAACGTCTCCTGGAGCGCCTCCTCGGCGTCCGCCTGGCGCCCCAAGAGGGCCATGCACAGCCGGCCGAGCACGGCGCCGTGCTCCCGCGCGCAGCGGCCGGCGGCCTCGCGATGCGACCCGTCCCGGATGAGCCGCGCGGTCGGATCCACGGGCTCTCCGGGTGATTCCACGGGTGCCGCCTCGGCGTCTGGTCTCATCTCACCCTCCATGTGCCCTCGAGCCCCGATTTCGTGACGTCTCATCTCGCGGCGGTCCCCGTCGCGCCGCCCCCTCCATCAACGCACCCGTCGGTCGGCGCGGTCTAGCGCGAACGCACGCCTGGCCGGAAGCCGTGCAGTCACGGGCGGTTGGCCGACGGCGGGGGTGGCGTTCGCCGGGGCCGGCAGGCGGGTGATAACATGCGCGCTGGCGAGGTGACCGTGACTGCGACGAGGCTGGGTTGGTTGACGTCGTGCGCTGCGCTGGTCGCGATGGTGGCGCTCCTGGGGTGCGGCGGCAACAGCGCGAGCGGGGACGGCGGGACGGGCGGGGATGGCGGCGCGAACGGGGACGGCGGCGCGAACGGGGACGGCGGCGCGGGCGGCGACGGGTCGAGCTTCCCCGACGGGCCGGCGCCCGACGGCTACGTCGGCCCCCCGCCGACCGCCGACTGTCCGGGCCGGCTCGCGCCCGTCATGCCCGCGGGGCAGTTCGAGACGGTCGGCGACGGGAGCCCGGGCGCCGGCACCGGCCGCGGCACCGGCCCGGTGAGCGCACCACACCGCCCGGGAGTGACCCGGAGCGGCGTGGAATGAAGCGTCGAGGGAGAGCCGAGGAGCGGGCTACTTCGCGGGGGCGGGTGCAGCGGCCCCTTCGGCGGCGCCGGGTTTGGCCTCGGGGCGCACGGCGAAGTTGACGTTCATGTACCCGGCGATGGCGGCCGAGTACATGACCTTCTTGAGCACCTTGAAGGGGATCTTCTGATCGGCCTGCACGATGCAGAGCCCCTTGAACTCCTCGTTCGGGTGGATGAGCTTGAAGTTGTTCTTGAAGGTCACGAGCTGATCGTGCAGGTCGGTGATCTTCCAATCGACCGTGTCGGCCTTCTGCAGCTCGGCGGCGTCGGCGACCGGCTTGCCGTCGAGGGTGACCACGTCGGCCGAGACGCCGACCACCGGAGCGCGCTCCAGCTCCTTCCAGTTGATGGCGTTCGGCAGCACGATGCTCTTGGAGATGAACAGGATCTCGCCCGAGGCCTGGAAGGTCATCAGCAGGAAGATGACCATGACCGTCATCATGTCGATGTAGGCGACCAGGTTGAGGCTCGCCATCATCGATCTCTTGTGCTGCCCCGTCATGCGCTTGCGCGCCATGTCGAGCGTGATCTCGTGACCGAGGTGAGCACCAGGAACTTTGATGGACATGCTGGCCTCCCCTCTACAGGTGCGCCGCGTTGATGTCGGTCAACGCGATGTCGGGGAACTGCGCCGTGAGCGCCGTGTCCATCGTCTGGATGACGAACTCGTAGTGGATGGTGTCGTCCGAGGCGATGTGGACGTCGCGCTTGTCCGGGTAGGTCTTCTTGACCTCCTTGAGGATGGCCATGAGGGTGTCGTAGTCGTACTTCCCCTCCTTCTTCTTGATCGGCTTCTGGTCGCCGGCGGCGCCGCCGGCGATGAGGAAGCCATCCTCGTTGATCACGACGACGAGCCGCGTCTCCGGCGGCTTCTCGTCGGTCTGCTCGGCGCTCTGCGCCTGCCCCTTCTGGGTCACGTCGATGCGGGCGAGCTGCGTCCACACCGCCGTCATGAGCAGGAAGACGACCATGCAGGTGAGCAGGTCGATGTAGGGAACGAGGTTCAGCTCGGAGTCGACGGCTTTTCTGCCGCCTTTGCCTCCGGTATCGACTGAGACGCTCATGTCGTCCCTCTTTCAGGCCGCGAGCACGGCGCTAGGCCGCGACGCTCCCGCCACCCTTCATGGCCTGCTTGTGCGCCGACACGAGGTTCATCAGCTGCACCGAGACCTCGTTGATGTCGTCGAGCAGGTGCTGGGTCCGGCCGTTGAGGATGGCGAACAGCAGCAGGCCGACGATACCGGTGCCGAGGCCGAAGGCGGTGCAGTTCATGGCCTCGGAGATGCCCCGGGCCAGCAGCGTCGCCTTCATCGACGGATCGACGCCGGCGACGCCGGCGAACGACTTGATGAGGCCCGTGATGGTGCCGAGGAGGCCGAGGAGGGTGGCCAGGTTGCCGAGCATGGCCAGGTAGCCGGTGCGCTTCTCGATGAGCGGCAGCTCGTGGAGCGCGGCCTCGTCCATGGCGGCCTGGATCTCCGCGTCGGGACGGTTGTACTTGGCGAGGCCCGCCTGGAGGATGCGCGTCAGCGGCACCTGCTGGCCGGCGCACACCTTGATGGCGCCCTGGACGTTGCCCGCCATGATCTGGGACTTGAGCAGCGCGAGGAGGCGGTTCTTGTCGATGCGCGCCTTGAGCAGGACAACGGCGCGCTCGACGATGATCACGAGGATCGGGATGGTGGTGATGAGCAGGATGGCCCACATACCCCAACCACCCTCCTGGAAATGCGTCCACGCAGCACCCATTGATAGCCTCCTTTACGCCGCCTGGCTGCCGCCGCGCATTGCCTGGCGGGTTGCGATGATCAGGTTGACGACCTGCGACTTCACTTCCTGCACGTCGTCGAGAATGTGCTGGGTCTTGCCGTTCAGGATGGCGAAGAAGAGCAGCGCGAAGATACCGGTGGCGAGGCCGAAGGCGGTGCAGTTCATGGCCTCGGAGATGCCCTTCGCGAGCAGCGTCGCCTTCTGGGACGGGTCGACGCCGGCGACGCCGGCGAACGACTTGATCAGACCGGTGATGGTGCCGAGGAGGCCGGCGAGGGTCGCGAGGTTGCCGAGCATCGCCAGGTAGCCGGTGCGCGTCTCGATGCGCGGCAACTCCCGGAGCGCGGCCTCCTCCATGGCCGCCGCGACCTCGGCATCGGAGCGGTTGATCTTGACGAGGCCCGCCTGTACGATGCGCGTGAGGGGCGTGGGGTTGCCGGCGCACACCTTGATGGCGCCCTGGATGTTGCCGGCGCCGATCTGGGAACGCAGCAGGGCGAGCAGCTTGTCCTTGTCGATGGTCGCCTTGAGCAGGTAGATGGCGCGCTCGATCATGATGCCGACGCTGAACACGAGGAGGATCAGGATGGGCCACATGCCCCATCCGCCCTCGTGGAAAGAGTCGGACACCGTCTTGAGGAATCCCATCTCGCCTCCGGTTGCGGCACCCGCGGCGGGTTCCGCTCCTCCTGCGCGGGCTCGCGCCGGCTCGGCCGTCGCTCGCCCAACGCATGTTGTCGCCCTCTGGGGGCAGGCTCCTGGTGTCGGCCGTGCACTTAGCACGCCGGATGCCAGCTCCAAGTGGCTGTGATTGTTGGTGACACGACGCGTCGTCGGGACGACGGACGTGGCAGATCGCTACGGTCTTGGGGGATCCTGCCACGATCACGTCAATGGTCGAGAGTCGAAGGTCGAAGGCAACTGGACGGCGGGCGGGGGCCGTGGCGGGGGCTTTGACGGGAGCGGGAACCTGCTAGGATGGGGGCTGTCTGAGGCTCCGGCATGAAACGCTTCTTCGACATCTTCGCGGTCGTGGCCCTGGCCGTGGTGCTGCTGATGCCGCGCCCCGGCGTCGAGGTGAAGGCGGCGGTGGAGAAGCTCGATCGCGAGACCGAGCAGCGCATCGCCGAGCTGCAGGCGGCGCTGCTCGGCGATCCCGGAGACCTCGAGGCCGCGATCGCGGTCGCGGAGATCTACCGCACCATCCATCGCCCGGAGTGGGCGCTCGCCACGCTGGGGCCGTTCCGCGAGCGCGCGGCCGGCGACTACCGCGTGTACTTCGGCATCGCCATGGCGCAGGCCGAGCGCTTCGAGCTCCCCGACGCTCACGACGCCATGGGGCGCGCCCTCGCCGCGTGCGCGAAGAACGCCGGAAAGGTGCCGTGCGGCGCCGCGCCCGAGGCGCGCATGCGCATGGTGCAGAACGGCCTGCAGCGGGTCATCGACTCGAAGATCGACCCACGCAAGCGCCCCGAGGTGGTGGCGGAGGCGATGTTCGGCAGCCTCCGCGCGACCAGGATCGAGAAGATCCGGACGTCGGGGAAGCCGTCCGGGCCACCCGCGAAAGGGGCGCCCGCCCCGAGGTAGGTTGGCCCCGGACCGGCGCGCCGTGGTGCGGCCCTGCGGCCACGCTACGGGAAGACGATGGGCCCCGGCGTGCCACCGGGCTGATGGCACGAGTTGCAGGCGCCGGTGGCGTCGGCCATGGTGCGATCACCGGCGGGGCCGACGACCGAGACCTGCAGCGGCGGCGTCAGCTCCTGGGCGAAGTAGAAGTTGCCGGCCCAGTTGGTGACGTCGTCGACCTGGCGCGCCCGCGAGTCGACGAGGTTCACCGCCACGCCGGCGGCCGGGTTGCCGGCCCCGTCGAACACCGTGCCGGCCGCGCCGAACCAGTGCCCGCTCGCGCTGCCGGCCGGGTTGTGGCAGCCGAGGCAGTCCTCGCCCGGCGACATGCCGGGGCCGTTCTCCTCCGCGCCGCCGCAGCCGCCGGCGCCGGGCGCCCCGAGGAGCAGCGCGGCGAGCGCGACGGTCGCCCGCGCCCGGCTACTCAACGCTCACCTGCCGCCAGAAGAGCTCGACGAAATACCGCGCCGGGTCGGCCTTCTGGTCGATCACGTAGGTGGAGATCACCACGTTGTTGCCGTCGGGGATCATGCGGGCGTAGAAGCCGTAGGCGCCGGCGAACGGGTCCTCGTTGCCCGCGACGACGGCGAGCTGCCAGGTGCCGTCGCGACGGCGCTGCGCGACCCGCAGCTCGAGGGCGGTCGAGTCCTGGTAGGCGACGACCGGCGTCCCGGAGACCACGACGATCGCGCTCGAGTCGCCGACGAAGTGGAAGACCGGGCTCCCGATCGGGTCGGTGTCGGGGTCGGGGCTGCGGTAGCCGTCGTCGATCACCTCGGGCGCGGACGGCGCCGCGCCCGGCCGCGCCGTGACGTAGAGCAGGCGGTGGCCGTAGTCGCGCCCCATGTCGACGTAGGCCACGTGGGCGGTGCCGTCCCCCGCGACCGCGAGCGACGGGTACTGCCCGACGTTGCCGGTGTCCTCGCCGTTCTCCTCGCCGTCGAGGATCACCGGCCCGGAGAAGCGGCCCAGCGTCGCGTCCCAGCGCGCCAGCTTCAGGTTGCCGCGGGGCCGGTCGTAGTAGGCGATCACCGGCGCGCCGGACGGCAGGCGCACCAGCGCCGGCATGAGCCCGACGGCGGCCGGCAGGTCCTCGGGCGCCTTGGGGTCGGGCGCCGCCATCGGCGCCTGGTCCACGCTGGTGACGGTCCAGTCGGCGGGCCCGCGGGGATCGGGGCGCTGGCTCTCCGCGTACCGCAGCGCGCCGGTCAACGCCCCGGCGGCGTCCGCGCTGACGGCGAGGTAGGCCACGCCGGGGGCGCCGTCGGCGCGGAGCGCGAGCGCGGCGAAGCGCCCCACCGCCGGCGTCTTGGGCCCCTCGTCCTCGGCCCCGGCCCCTTGATCGACGATGTGCCACTGCCACGCGCCGCCGCCCAACGGGCGCTGGCCGAAGCGGAGGGCGCCGTGGGTCCGGTCGTAGTAGGCGACCGAGACGACCTCGCCAGCCACGCCCACCGAGCTGAAGCGCCCGACGTCGTCGCCCGCGCTGCGGACGCCGCCGCGGTGCGCCGGCGGCGGGAGCACCACCGGGCCGGCCGGGACCCCGTCCAGGTACTCCCACCCGTCGACGGTGATCCGGTCCCCCTTGGTCGCCGTCGCCAGCATCAGGTCACCGTGCTTCTCGTTGTACGCGGCGACGAAGACGGTGTTGCCCGCGAGGGCCACGGACGCGTAGCGACCGACCGCCCCGAGGGGGATGTCGTCGCCGCAGTAGCACTGGTCGTTGGTGCCGCACAGCGGGATCGTCCCCTCGCTGCACGACAGCTCCGCGCAGTCCTCGTCGGTGGCGCACGGCAGGTCGCCCTGGGGCCCACAGTTGCAGCCGGCGCTCACGGTGGCGGCCAGCGCCAGCGCGAGGATCGCCAGCGCGCGGCCGCGCCGCCGCCCCCGCCGCGCGAGCGCCCCGACGAGGACGACGGCGAGCCCGACGCCGAGCCCGACGGGCAGGGGGCCGGCCCCCCCGCCCGGCGCGGCCTGGCAGCCACCCGCGCGCGGCGCGGCCTCGGCCGGGGCGAGGAGCGCGAGCACGTCGAGCGCGCCGTGAGTCTCGTTGCCGGCCTCGTCCGCCACGCTGACGCGCAGTCGCTCCCGACCACCGCCGGTCGCCGCGAGGGCCGCCGCTACCGGCAGGCCGTCGTCGCTCCCCAGCTGCTGCCAGGCACCATCGCGCCACACCGCGTAGCGCAGCCGTTCCGGCGGCGACACCTGGTCGCGGCCGCCGAGGCGCAGGCGCCCGCCCGTCACCCGCGGGTGGAGCGACGGCTTGAGCGAGTCGATGAGCGCCTCGAGCGCGACCGGGGCCGGATCGAGGCTCTGCCAGGCGCCGACGCGGCGCGCCCGCACCTCGAGCCGGTGACGCCCCTGGAGCGCGAAGGCCGCGTCGGTGATCGTGACCTCGCTCGCCGCCGTGAACGGGCGCCACAGGCCGCCATCCACGCGGATCTGCCATTCGAACGGCCCCGCGCCGGTGGCGCCGAGGCGCAGCGTGACGCTGGGGGCCTCCCCACCCTCGCCGCGCCAGGCCGCCCGCACCACGGGCGCCGGCGGGTTGCGCACGGCGATCACTTCCGCCGTGGTCGCGACCGGCGGCGGCGGGGGCCACCCGGGGCCGGGCCCGGCCGCGTGCGGCGTGGCCGGCGCCTCGGCCAGGCTGCCGGTGATGGTGAGGAAGTCGCAGGTCGGGCCGGTGAGCTTCCCCAGCTTCAGCTCGCTCAGGCCCCAGCCGCCCACCGTCGGGAGCGCGAACGGCTGGAGCGCGCCGCCCAGCGCGCTCGAGATCAGCACCAGCAGGTTGGGGAGGACCAGCTCGAGGTCGCCGGCCGACTCGCTGATGAGGTCGGTGTTGTAGACCGTCACCTTGACGTTGGCCGGGTCGATGCCGAGCAGCGTCGGCTGCAGCGCCGGCTGGCCGCCCTGCCCCGGGACCACGGCCAGGTTGAGGCCGGCCTGGATGTCGAGCCCGAGGGTGAAGGCGCGGACGTAGCGCTCCTCCAGGAAGGCGTAGAGGTCGGCCTGGAGCTCGGGAATGAGGACCTTGAGGGAGGGGTCGTCGGTGGTGCCGGCACCGATGCCGAAGGTCACCGGCTTCCGCGGCCGGAGCACGATCAGCATCGGCGCCTGGGCCGAGTCGGTCAGGGTGGCCAGGGAGGGCACGATGATGCCGAGCGCGCCCACGTTGAGCAGCTCGATGACGCTGGTGCCGACCGCGAGGCACACCGCGCCGGAGTTGATGGCGTGGAAGCCGCCGAGGTCGAGGTACGGCTGGGCCACGCCGATGAGCAGGTCGCCCGACGCCTCCGGCGTGCCCGAGAGCTGCGGCAGGCGGTCGAGCACGTAGGTCTGCCGCGTCGGCTGCCGCGCGATTCCTTGCAGGGAGAGGTCGGGCACCGCGTTGACCGGCACGCACGGCGCCGGCTCGCTGTTCAGCGCGTCGCGGCCGGGCCGGCGCGTGGTCGGGTCGATGTCGCTGTTGAGGCCGCCGATCACGCCGAGCGACAGGCCGCCGTTCCTGAGCTCGGCCCACCCTCCCGGCACGACCTTGGTCTCGAGCTTCCCCTCGAGCTGGAGCGGCGTGCTGCCGCCACCCGGGAGCTGGCCCAGCAGCCCCATCGCCTTCTTGAGGTCCAGGATCCCCTCGAGCCCGAGCGGCTTCGGCAGGAACTGCTGCACCAGCGTGTCGAAGAGCGGCGAGACCAGCTGCACCAGCCAGTCGGCCATCAGCGACTTGATCAGGTCCCACCCCCAGCCGACGAGGGTGTCGAGGAAGGCGCAGTCGGGGGAGCCAATCTGCGAAGTGCTGAGGTCGAGGCTGTCGAGGTGGTCGAGGTGGACCTCCAGCTCGCCGCTCGTGGCGTTGATGCCGAAGCGGAGGTAGGCCACGATGTGGGCCGCCTGCGCCGCGAAATCGAAGGTGCAGGCGTCGGTCCACACGCCGTTGTCGTAGGTGATGTGGAAGCCGCCGCCGTTCGCCACGGTCGAGTCGAGGTCGAACGTCAGGTCCACCTTCATGGTGTCGCCGTCGGGGAGGTCGAAGGCGATGTCCTGCAGGTTGAACTTGACGAGGCACCCCACGGTCGGCCCCGGACACGCCGCCGTGTCGCAGGCCCACACGTCGCCGGCCCAACTGCCGGAGACGAGCTGCTTGGGGATGCAGACGCCGTTCTGGAACAGCTCGGCGATGACGGCCGGCGCCGCCGCCGCGACCTTGGTGAAGGCGCTCGGGGTCACGCGCACCTGCATGGCCCCCTCGATCACCTGATCGGCCGGGAGCGGCGCGGGGAGCGGCGCCACCATGTCGCAGCCGCTCATGCCGCTGCACCCGGCGACCACTCCGAGCCACCCGACCGCTACCGCCGCCAGCAACGTCCTCATCCCGGAGCTCCCCCTCGTGCCTGTGCCTCGTCCATTATAGCCCGGCGCTCCCGCGGGGGGCAGGAGGGGTACCGCCGCCGCTCCGCTCACGCCGCTGCTCGCGATTGCGCCGACTGACGCACGTCGGTTACTATGGGGTCCCGCTCGGTCGGAGGAGCGGCCGCACCGGGTGCCGCTCTCACGGGGGATCCGGTGGTGGGGAGCCAGGCGATCACGTAAGGAGGGTTCGGATGCGACTCATCGGTATCGGGTTCGCGGCGTTGATGCTGGTGGCGTGCGGTGGCGGGGGCACCCCCGCGCAGGAGGACGGCGGCCTTCCCCCGCCGCTGACCGGGACCGCCGCGGCACCGGCGATCGCGGACTTCTCCTGCGTTGGCACGAGCACCGACTGCGACCTGCCCCTCTATGACGGTATCCTGGGCCCGCCGGCCGCCGGCTTCAACGTCAGCGGCATCGTCGAGGACTTCCAGAGCAAGGAAGTCATCACCACCGCCATCGGCCCGACCGCGGTCGCCACGGTCACCGTCTACAAGACCACCGCCGACGTGCTCAGCGACACGCCGCTGGCGGGCCCGGTGCAGACCGGCACGGACGGCAAGTACACGGTCACCATCCCCGAGAGCGTGACGCGCGTCATCTTCAAGACCGTCATGGACGACGCGAAGGACACCTACGAGTTCGGTCAGATGGTGAAGCCCGACCAGTTCGACAACGACCGCTACAGCGTCTCCAACGCGACCGGGGACTTCATCAACGCCTGGGTGGGCGTCGCCTTCGACACGAGCAAGGGCGCGGTCGCGGGCGCGCTGCGCGACTGCCAGGGGCACGAGGTGGCCAACGCCATCGGCAAGGCGCTCGACGCGAGCGGCGCGGACGTGGTCCCCGAGAGCCAGATCTTCTACTTCAGCGACGCGGCCGGACTGCCGGTGAAGCGCTCCAAGCGCACCTACAGCGACTACGACGGGCGCATGCTCTTCCTCAACGTGCCCCCCACGACCGGCGGCGTCACCATCCAGGCTTGGGTGAACCAGGACGCCGTCGGCGAGGCTGAGTTCCTCGTCTCCGAGAACCTCGTCCCGGTCATGGCCAACGCCATCGTGATCACGGACCTCGACCCGCTCGGCGCTCAGTAGCCGTCAGGGCCACCCATGCGCCGATTCCTCTGGCTGCTCGCGGCGCTCCTGCTCGCGTGGCCGGCCCCCGGCCAGGCCAAGCTCGAGCTGAAGCTCGACCTCGAGGGGTACTACCGCGCCCGCTGGGTCCACGTCGGCAACGTCTTCGACACGGAGTTCATGCCGAACACCTCCGGGGTCCCGGTGACCCCCCAGAAGAGCACCGACTTCCTGGTCCACCGCGTGCGGGTCGTGCCCAAGCTCTCCCTGGGCGATGTGGCCTCGCTCTACGTGCAGGTCGACGCCCTGAACAACGTGGTGTGGGGGGACAACGACCTCGCCACCTCCAGCTCCCCGGTGTTCGCCACCGGCACCTCGAACACCAACCTGCTGGGCGAGCGGATCGCCTCGGTGGAGGTGCCGCGCGCCTGGCTCGAGCTCAAGCTGCCGGTCGGCCAGCTGCGGGTCGGCCGCATGCCGTCGCAGTGGGGCCTCGGGCTCCTCGCCAACGACGGCAACGGCTTCCGCAACGAGTTCGACGAGGCCTACGGCGGCTCGACCGCGGACCGGATCCTGTTCGCCACCAGGCCGATCCAGATCTTCAAGGCGCTGCGCGGCGACCGGACCTACAAGTCCAACCTCGTCTTCGCCGTCGGCTACGACAAGATCGTCGAGGAGCCGTGCGAGGTGAAGAACGGCCCGATCGCGAACTGCACGCTGCTCTCGCCCGAGGAGCTGTGGCAGCGCTACCAGGAGGACCGGACGCCCGGCAGCCAGGCGTTCCTGGCGCGGCCCAAGAACGACGTCGACCAGGCGGTGCTGGTGCTGCTCTACAACGCCGAGAAGATCAAGCTGGTCCGGCCGGACGACCAGCTGGTGGCCGGCACCTACATCGTCCTGCGCAAGCAGCGGCGGAGCTTCAGCAAGGAGGCCCAGCCCGACGACGTGCCCGACAAGGGCTCGTTCGTCGGCATCTACGACGCCTACGTCAAGGCGCGCGTGACACGGGCCTACGCCGAGGGGGAGCTCCTGGCGATCATCGGCGACACCACCGGCGGCGTGCCGCTGCCCCCGAACTCGCGCAAGGACGTCCGCCTCTTCGGTGGCGTCGGTCGGGTGGGGTACGTGAGCCCCATGCTCGACGCGATCTTCGAGGCGGGCTACGCCTCGGGCACCGGTGACCTGGAGGGGGAGCGCTTCACGCAGCGGCCGCTCCACCCCGACTACGGTGTCGGCCTCGTCCTCTACCGCCAGGTGCTACGGGAGCGCTCGTACCAGGTCTACAGCGCCTTCAACGCGCGCGGCTTCTCGTCGCAGGGCGGCGTCATCGACTCGGCCTACATCTTCCCGCGCGTGCGCTTCCGGCCGCCGCACCCGAAGCTCAAGGGGCTGGAGCTCATCGTCGGCGTGCTCGCGGCCTGGGCCGACAAGCAAGACGACCGGCTCTTCTCCCCGACGCTGGGCGGCAGCGGGCGGCGCGGCAAGTTCCTCGGCACCGAGCTCGACGCGGCCTTGAAGTACAGCTTCTACGAGGACCACCTCCGCTTCACGTTCGAGGGCGGGTACCTCGTCTTCGGCGAGCAGCTGCGCGCCGTCGATCCGGCCACCGGCTACCCGGTCCCGGGCGACTACTGGGCGCGGGGCGCGTGGTCGCTCCAGTCCCGCATCGCCTACGTATTCTGAGCGGGCGCCCCGGCCCCGGCCGGCGGAGGAACTCATGTCACCCAGCGATGAGCAGCGCCGGGCGCGCCTCGAGCGGCTCCGGGGCGAGGTCGTGGGCGTCGTCGCCCTCGCCGCGGTGATCGGGCTCATCGAGCAGGTGGGCTGGGACGTCATCCAGGCGCACGAGGAGCGGCTCGTGCGCCACGCCCTCGAGCGCCTGGCCCGGATCCCCGGTCTCACCGTGTACGGGCAGCCGCAGGAGTACGACCTCGGCAACCGCCTCGGCGTGCTGTCGTTCAACCTCCAGGGGCTCCACCACGCGCTGGTGGCGGCCATCCTCTCCTACGAGGGCGGCATCGGGGTCCGCTCCGGATGCTTCTGCGCCCACCCGTACATGCTGTGCCTCCTCAACGTCGACGAGCGGGAGGCGGCGAAGGTGCAGCGCGAGATCCTCGGGCGCGACCGCAGCCACGTCCCGGGCGCCGTGCGCGCGTCGGTGGGCATGTACAACGACGAGAGCGACATCGACGCGCTCGGCGACTGCCTCACGATGATCGCGGCCGGCCAGCAGCGGGGGCAGTACGAGATGCACCCCGAGACCGGCACCTACGTGCCCGCAGGCCAGGTGCCGCCGCCGTTCGAGCGGTACTTCGACCTGGAGGCCTTGCTCGGGCCCGGCTGACCGGCGCCGCGCGGGCGCTGGGGAGCGGCGCTCGCTGGTCACCCCGCCAACTGGACCCGGGGCGAGCGCAAGATCTTGCGCACCGTCGGCGCCCAGCGTGCCGGCGGTCGCCGCGGCGGCCTATCCGCCAGGGGCGCCTACGTCTCGGCCGGGGCACGCGCCGGGCGGCCGCCGAACGCGCGCCGCCAGAGCCGGCGCACCAGGAAGTAGCCGAGCACGAGCAGCAGCACCAGCTGCGTGATGCTCCCGAAGAAGAGGAGCCCCCAGCCGCGGAACTTGGAGAAGAACCACACCACCGCGGCGCACGCGAGGATGAACGCGCCCACGTCGACGGCGGTGCGGACCGACGCCAGCTCGTTGAGCGGGAAGACGAGGCGGATGCCCACGATCGCGCCGCCCAGGCACAGGAGCGGGCTCGCGAGCAGGAGGACGTCCCCGTCGAGCACGCTCTGCCCCAGCACCCCGGCGCCGACGCCAATGGCGAGCATCTCGACGAGCACGGCCAGGAGGCCGATGCCGACGACCACGCTCGCGATGAAGCGGCCGTCGCGGTCGGTCTTGCCCGCCTTGCCGATCCGCGCCAGCAGGGTGCCGAGCAGCGGCACGGCCACGGCGACAATCAGGATCCACAGGCGGTGCGCCACTCCCCACGCGTAAGCCACACCGAAGAACTGTTCCAGGGTCACTGTGGCCCCCTCGTCCGGCAGTTCGATCTCCAACGTAGTCACTGGCCGGTGCGAGGGCAAGGCGGCGCCGCGCGTCGCGGCCGGGTGGCCCCTTTCTTGCCATCCGCCCGTAAACTTGCATAATTCAAGGCACCTTCGCGGCGTGTTCCCCGGTATGACCATCCAGCGCATCTTCCTCATCATCCTCGATTCGTGCGGCTGCGGGTTCCTGCCCGATGCGGCGGACTACGGCGACGTCGGCGCCGACACCCTCGGCGGCGTGGCCCGGGCCGTCGGGGGGCTGCAGCTGCCGAGCCTGCAGCGCCTCGGGCTCGGCAACATCGCGCCCATCGCGGGCGTGCCGCCCGCGGCCGCGCCCGCGGCCGCACACGGCAAGATGCGCGAGGCGTCGAAGGGCAAGGACACCTCGACGGGGCACTGGGAGATCGCCGGGCTCCGCCTGGGCCGCGCCTTCCCCGTCTTCCCGCACGGGTTTCCCGAGGAGATCCTCGGCCCGTTCCGGCAGGCCGCGGGGCGCGGCGTCCTCGGCAACAAGGCCGCGTCGGGCACCGAGATCATCGAGGAGCTGGGGCCGCGCCACCTCGAGACGGGCGACCTCATCGTCTACACCTCGGCCGACAGCGTCTTCCAGGTGGCCGCGCACGAGGAGAAGGTGCCGCTCGCCGAGCTGTACGCGGCCTGCCAGGCGGCGCGCGACATCCTCGATCCCTACGGCGTCGGGCGCGTCATCGCCCGGCCCTTCGTCGGGGCGCCCGGCAGCTTCAAGCGGACCTACAACCGCAAGGACTACTCGATGCTGCCACCGGCGCCCACCGTGCTGGTGGCACTGCAGCAGCGCGGCGTGCCCACCATAGGCATCGGCAAGATCGGCGACATCTTCTGCCGCCAGGGACTCGACGAGGACCGCCACACCGCGGGGAACGCCGACGGCCTCGAGCAGACGCTCGCCGCCTGTGACCGCGTCGCGCGGGCCTTGGTCTTCGTCAACCTCGTCGACTTCGACATGCTCTACGGCCACCGCAACGACCCGCGCGGCTACGCCCGGGCGCTGGAGGAGGTGGACGCCTGGCTGCCGGCGCTGCAGGCGCGGCTCCGCGCCGGCGACCTCGTGATCCTCACCGCCGACCACGGCAACGACCCGACCTTCCCGGGCACCGACCACACGCGCGAGCACGTGCCGCTCCTCTGCTACGGCCCGGGGCTCAAGGCCGTGGATCTCGGCGTGCGCGACACCTTCGCCGACGTCGGGGCGACAGTCTCCGCGGCCTTCGGCGCGGCGGCCCCGGCCCACGGCACGAGCTTCCTCCAGGCGATCACGTGATCCCCACCGAGGTCATCCGCCGCAAGCGCGACCGCGAGCGCCTCCCCCCGGACGAAGTGCGCGACTTCGTGCGCGCCTACACCAAGGGGGAGGTCCCCGACTACCAGGCCGCGGCGCTGGTGATGGCCATCTACCTGAACGGCCTTCACGCCGACGAGCTGCACGCCTTGACCGAGGCCATGCTGCGCTCCGGCGAGGTCCTCGACCTCGCCGCGATCCCGGGTGTCAAGGTCGACAAGCACTCGACCGGCGGCGTCGGCGACAAGCTCTCGCTGCCGCTGGCCCCGGCGGTGGCCGCCTGCGGCGTCGCCGTGCCCATGGTCTCGGGGCGGGGCCTCGGGCACACCGGCGGGACGCTCGACAAGCTCGAGGCGATCCCCGGCTTCCGCGTGGACCTCGAGGTCCCCCGCTTCATCGCGCAGGTGCGCGACCTGGGCCTGTGTCTCATCGGCCAGACCGCGACGCTGGCGCCCGCCGACCGCAAGCTCTACGCGCTGCGCGACGCCACCGCCACCGTGGACTCGATCCCGCTCATCGCCTCCTCCATCATGTCGAAGAAGCTCGCCGAGGGGATCGACGCGCTGGTGCTCGACGTGAAGGTCGGCCGCGGGGCCTTCATGAAGACCGAGGCCCGGGCCCGCGAGCTGGCGCAGACCATGTGCGCCATCGGTCAGGGGCACGGCAAGCGCGTGGTCGCGTACCTGACCAACATGGACCAGCCGCTCGGGCTGGCGATCGGGAACGCCACCGAGGCCATCGAGTCCTTCGAGGTGCTGAAAGGGCGGGGGCCCGGCGACGTCCGCGAGCTGACGCTGGTGCTCGGCGCCGAGATGCTGGTGCTGGGGGGCGTGGCGGCGGACCTCGCCGACGGACGCCGCCGGATCGGCGCGGCGCTCGACGACGGTGCGGCGCTCGAGCGGATGCGCCGCTGCGTCGCGGCCCAGGGGGGCGACCCGCGCGCCGTGGACGACTACGGCCGCCTGCCGACGGCCCGCCGCCGTCACGACGTGGGCGCGCGGGCAGCAGGCTACGTGACCGCCATCGACGCGGAGGGGGTGGGGGTGGCGGCCATGCGCCTCGGCGCGGGGCGCCAGAAGAAGGAGGACGCGGTCGATCCGGCGGTGGGGATCGCGCTCGCGAAGAAGCTCGGCGACCCGGTGGCGCCGGGCGAGCCGCTGGCGACGCTGCTGATGAACGACGTCGGGCCGGAGCCCGCCGCGGCGCTGGTCCAGGCCGCCTATTGCATCGGGCCCGCGCCGCCGGCAGCGCGGCCCCTCGTGCTCGGGGAGATTCGATGACATCCGATCGCGCACAACCCGGAGCCTTCGCGCAGGTCGAGGCCGCGGCCACCTACATTCGCGCCAAGCTCGGCAAGCGCACCCCCACGGTGGGCCTGATCCTCGGGTCGGGCCTCGGCGACTACGCCAACACCTTCGCCGAGCCCGTGGGGCTCGAGTACGCCCAGATCCCGCACTTCCCGGTGGCGCGGGTGCAGGGGCACGCCGGGCGGCTGGTGTGCGGCCGCGTCGGCGACGCCTGGGTCCTGGCCATGCAGGGGCGGGTCCACTTCTACGAGGGGTGGTCGCTGGGGCAGGTCATCTTCCCGGCGCGCGCCATGATCCACCTGGGCGCCCGCACGCTCATCGTCACCAACGCCGCCGGGGGCGTGAACCGCGCCTACCACCCCGGCGACCTGGTGATCATCCGCGACCACATCAACTTCTGCGGCTTCAACCCGCTGCGCGGCGACCACGACGACCGCTGCGGGCCGCGCTTCCCCGATCTGACCGAGGCCTACGACCCGGCCCTGCGCGACCTCGCGGTGCGCTGCGGCAAGGGGCTCGGCCTCGAGCTGCACCAGGGCGTCTACGCCATGATGAGCGGGCCCAGCTACGAGACGCCGGCGGAGATCCGCATGCTCGGGATCATGGGCGCCGACCTGTGCGGCATGTCCACGGTGCCCGAGGTGATCGCCTGCCACCACATGGGCGCCCGCTGCCTCGGCATCTCCTGCGTCACCAATATGGCGGCCGGCATCTCGCCGCACAAGCTCAGCCACGCCGAGGTGACGGCGACCGCCGACCGCATCCGCGAGCAGTTCGCCGGGCTGCTGGGCGCCATCCTCGCGGGCCTGGCCCGGGAAGCGTGACCCCGTGCCCCCGGATCTCGCCGCGCTCGCCCTGGCCGCGCAGCGCAACGCGTACGCGCCCTACTCGGGCTTCGCCGTGGGCGCCGCCGTCCAGTCGGTCGACGGGCGCGTCTTCGTGGGCTGCAACGTCGAGAACGCCAGCCACGCGCTGGCGCTGTGCGCCGAGCGGAACGCCATCGCCGCCGTCGGCGAGGACGACGCGCGGGTGGCGCGCTGGGACGCCATCGTGTCGCGGTTCGGTCCGCGGTGAAGTCCGAGGCGATCTGCGCGTCCTGTGTGCTCCACGACCTCGTGGGGGCCCTCGACCGCCTCGGGATCGAGGGGGAGATCCGCGCGCGGGTGCTGCGCCTGAGCCTCCGCCACCTCGCCGACGCCTTCGACCTCGGGCAGCCGCCCTCGACGCACATCACCGCGGTGCACCGCATCCTCAAGCGCGAGACGGGGCTCGCCGTGCCGTTCGCGGCCCTGCGCGCGCGCTGCAACGAGGTCGGGCTGCAGGTGGCGGCGCAGGTCGCCCGCGAGGCCGCGGCGCTCCCGGCCGACGAGCGCTTCCGCTTCCTCGCGCGCTGGGCCATCGCCGGCAACCACCTCGACTTCCGCACCGTGGGCACCGGCTACGACTTCCCCCCGGAGCGCATCACCGCCATGCTGCGCCAGAGCCTGGAGGCCGGGCTCGCGGTCGACGAGACCGCGGCCATGCGCGCGCGCTGCGGCGCCGGCACGCGCGTGGTCTACCTCCACGACAACGTCGGCGAGATCGCGCTCGACAAGCTGCTCATCGCCGAGGTCCGCGCTGCCGGCGCCCGCGTGACGTCGGCCCTGCGCGGCGGCCCCATCACCAGCGACGCCACCATGGAGGACGGCGTCGCGGTGGGCCTCGGCGAGGTGGCCGACGCGGTGGTGTGCGCTGGCCCCGACACCCTCGGCGTGTCGTGGGAGGAGATGACGCCGGCGCTCCGCGCGGCCCTCGCGGCCGCCGACCTGGTGATCACGAAGGGGCAGGCCAACTACTACGTCCTCTCCGAGCACGCGGGCGAGGTGAAGGCGCGCATCGCGTGCCTGCTCCGCACCAAGTGTCCGACGGTCTCGCGGCGCTTCGGCCACGAGGGCCCGATCAACGTGGCGGTGCTGCTCACCACGCCGCGCCGATGACCCGGGGCTCGGCCGCGCCGAAGCAGGCGCGACCGCGGCCGGCGTTCTTGGCGCGGTAGAGGTTGCGGTCGGCCACGGCGAAGAGCTGCGTCAGGTCGGCGCAGTCGGTGGGCCAGGTGGCGCCGCCGATGGAGACCGAGATGCCGGCGTGGCGGGCGAGGGCGCCGATGCGGACCGCCGCCTGCGCCACGTGGTCGCCGGGAGTGTCGGGCAGCAGCACGACGAACTCGTCGCCGCCGAAGCGCGCGAGCGTGTCGTGGCTACGGACCGTCTGCTGCAGCAGCGCGCCCAGGCGCCGGAGCACGTCGTCGCCGGCCGCGTGCCCCTGCCGGTCGTTGACCTGCTTGAAGCCGTCGATGTCGAGGACCAGCAGCGAGCAGGGGCCTTGGGAGCGCAGGGCCCGCGACCGCTCGGCCTCGAAGCGGGCCTCGAACTCGCGGCGGTTGAGCACGCCCGTCAGGCTGTCGACGCGCGCCAGGGTCTCGACGCGCTTGAGCAGCAGCAGGTTCTCCCACACCATCGCCGTCTGGTCGACGAAGAAGTCGAAATAGTGGAGCCGCGCGGGGGTGATCGGCGCCCGCGAGTAGCGGTTGTCGGCGAAGATCAGGCCGAGGATCTGGCCGTGGGGCCGCACCGCGGCGAGCACGAACTCGGCGGCGTCGGTCAGGAGGCCGAGCGACGGGCTCCGGGGCGCGCCCGGGAAGAGCAGCGGCGCGTCGGGCGCGACCGCGCGCGCCACCTCGTCGTCGAACCCACCGGGCCGGAGCTCGAGCCCCTGGACGAAGCGCTGGAACGGCGTGTCGAACCGGGATGGCTCGTAGCTGACGATGAGGTGGTCGATCGACAGGTCCTCGTACTCGATCTCCTCCCAGATACGGGAGGCCTCACGCGCGTCGGCCGGGCCGATGGCCTTGGCGCCGACGTAGGTGTGGCGCGCCTCGTCGTAGATGAAGAGCGCCGCCCGGTTGAAGCCGAGGCCGCGGCCGGAGGTGATGCCCGAGAGCATGGCGTGGAGCGCCTGGTCGACGTCGGTCGACTCGAGCATGTGGCGGATGATGCGCTGCAGGGTGGCGAAGTTCGCGGACTGAACCGCGAAGGCCTCGAGGGTGTGGACGAAGTCTTCGGTGGCGCAGAGCGCCTCGAGGACCTGCTCGGCCACCACCGCGATGTCCTGCGCCAGATGCTCGCGCCGCAGCACCCGTTGCCGGTCGCCCGCGCTGACGGTCAGCTCGAGCGTCGGCGCCGGCTGGAGGCGCCGCGGGTGCAGCTGCGTGCCGGAGAGCGCCAGCTTGAGCAGCTGCCGGGCCGCGAGCGGGATCGCCGCCGGGTCGATGGGCACGTCGGCGTCCAGCTCGAGCGGCTGCGGCAGGTGCGCGAACATCTCGGCCAGGAAGGGCTCGACCGAGGCGGTGCGGATCTCCCGGGCGCAGGCCACCGGCAGCGCGCCCAGCCAGTCCCCCCTGGTCATGCCATCCAAACCCATGGCTCGAGAGGACAGCATACCAGACCCCGGCCGCGGGTCGAGACACCGCGCCGGGGACGCGTCGCCGACGCCGCGGGCGGGCTCACCCCAGCTCGGCCAGCACCCGGTCGTCGACGGCGGCGAGCTTCTGGCGGATGAGGGTCTCGAGCGCCCCGAACTCGGAGAGGCCGGTGGCCTCCTTGAGCGCGCGCGCGATCTTCATCACCCGCGACAGGTAGGAGAACAGGTTCCCCTCTTCCATGGCCAGGTGGTGCTGCTCCACGAAGTCCATGAAGGAGACGTCCTCCGCGGCGAGCGTCTTCCAGATCTCCTTGGCCTGCTTGCCGCCGTGGAGCTCGGGGTGCGGGAGCCGGCCGAGGAACTCGTTGTGCAGGAGCTCGATGGGCCCCAGCTCGCGCGGGAACTGCTGCTCGTACTCGGCCTCGACGTCCTCCCAGCTCGTCTGCGGTTGCTCGCGCCGGCGCTCGCGCAGGCGGGCGAGGATCCACTCGCGGCGCGCCTCGAGCTCCTTGCGCAGGAGCAACTTCTGGATGACGTCGTGGTCGCAGAGGTACTCGCACAGCTCGCGGCAGTCCTCCTCGGTGAGATCGCGGTTCATCAGGCAGTAGTAGACGAACAGGCCGTCGATGCCGCGGAGCTGGCCGATCACCTGCCCCGTGACCTGTGCCCCACGCTCGTCGATGACCTCGAGGGCCCGGAGGTTGGCCGTCACCTGCGCCAGCCGCTTCTGCGCCTGCACGCGGCGGGGCGGGTCGAGCAGCAGGTTGTCGATGACGGTGGCG
>JACRCY010000289.1 GCA_016218785.1 Deltaproteobacteria bacterium | reverse complement strand
GCCGACGGCCCCGGCCCCGGCGACGCGGGCGGCGACGGGGCCCCGATCACCTGCAGCCCCGACGACGACGGGGTGATCACGCGCGCCGAGATGCCGCTCAAGGCCGGGCTGCACGCGACCTTCCGCGTGGCCACCGACGCGGTCGTGGACACCGCCGGCACGCCCCAGGGGAGCGGCCGCCGGTGGGACCTGACGGCCGCCCTCGACGGCGACCACGCGCTCCTCTCCGAGACGCGGCCCCTCGCCGGCACCTGGTTCGCGGGCAAGTTCGGCGGCGCCACGTACGCGGCGCGCCTCTCCGACGGCAACGACCTGCTCGGCGTCTTCGAGGTGACGGCCGACGCGCTCCTCTTGCGCGGGGTGGTGTCGCCGGACGACGGCCTCACGCGCACCGAGCTGACCTACGACCCGCCGGTGACGGTCCTGGCCTTCCCGCTGCAGTCGGACGCCACTTTCTCCACCACCAGCATCGTCTCGGGCCTGGCGAGCGGCCTGTGGAGCGCGTACGGCGAGAAGTACGAGTCGCAGGTGGACGCCGAAGGCGAGCTCAGGACCCCCTTCGGCGACTTCCACGTGCTGCGCGTGCGCACCGTGCTGACGCGCACCGTAGCGATGATCCCCACCGTGTCGCGCACCTTCGCCTTCGTCACCGACTGCTTCGGCACGGTGGCCACCGTGCGCTCGCGCGACAACGAGACCGCCGTCGAGTTCACGCAGGCGGCCGAGGTGTGGAGGCTCTCGCCGTGAGGCGCGGCGCGCCCGCCGCCGGGGCGACGCCCCGCGCCGTGGCCCGGGCCGGCGTCGTGGCGCTGTGCGCGTGCGCCGCGGTCACCAGCGGCTGCCTCGCCTTCCACCGGGGACCCATGCCGGGGGAGCCCCAGGGCGCCCGCTTCGCCGAGGTGAACGGCACGCGCGTGCGCTACCTCGACGTCGGCGAAGGGCCCGCGGTGGTGCTCCTCCACGGCTTCGCCTCGTCGCTCGAGACCTGGGACCTGCTGGTGCCGCAGCTCCAGCGGCGGCACCGCGTCATCGCCGTCGATCTCAAGGGGTTCGGGTGGACCGACCGGCCGGCCGGCGACTACTCGCCGCCGGCGCAGGCGGCCCTGGTGCTCGGGCTCCTCGACCGGCGCGGCGTCCGGACGGCGGCGGTGGTGGCCCACTCCTACGGCGCCTCCGTGGCGCTCAGCATGGCGCTCGCCGCTCCCGACCGGGTCACGCGCCTCGTCCTCTACGACGCCTGGGTCTACGAAGATCAGCTCCCCACCCTGTTCCTGTGGGCGCGGGCGCGGGGTCTCGGCGAGGCCCTCTTCGCGCTCTTCTACCAGGAGCGCCCCGAGGACAAGCTGGCGCTCGCCTTCCACGACCCGACGCGCGTGCCCCAGAAGCTGATCGACGACGTCGAGCGCGCCTTCGCCCGCCCCGGCACGCGGGCCGCGGCCCTGGCCGCGGTGCGCGGCATGCGCTACGCCGAGGTGCAGGACCGCTACCGCACCATCGAACGGCCCGTGCTCCTGCTGTGGGGCCGCGAGGACGTGGTGACGCCCCCCGCCGTCGGCGAGCGCCTCGCCCGCGACCTGCCGCGGAGCCGCCTCGTCGTCTACCCGCGCTGCGGCCACCTCACGATGCTGGAGGCGGCGGCCGCCTCCAGCGCCGAGGTGGCGCGCTTCCTGGCCGAGGAGGCCGCCGTGCCCGCCACCCCGGCGCGGACCCACGCGGAGGGGCGGCCGTGAGGGGCGCCGTCGTCGGCGCGCTCGCGACCGCGGTGGCGCTGGTCCCGGCGTCCGCCGCCGCCACCGGCTTCACCGACATCGGGCAGGACCTCGAGCGCGAGCCCGAGATGGTGGTGCGCGTCCACGGCTACCTGCGGGTGCGCACCGAGGCGCTCTACAACCTCGACCTCGACCGGGGCCTCACGCCGTCGGGCCAGCCGCTCTTCCCGGTGCCCCTGTCCGACCCGACGGCGCAGACCCTCACCCACGCCGACATGCGGCTGCGCGGCGACCTCGCGTGCTACGTGCCGCGCGGCGGCGTGGCCGTGAAGGTGCGCCTCGATCTGCTCGACAACGTGGCGCTGGGCAGCGCGCCGGTCGGCGATCCACAGGGGTCGAGCAGCCAGGGGCAGCCGCAGGGGGGCGCGGTCACGGTGCGGCGCGCCTACGGCGAGGCCTTGACGCCCTTCGGCGTGCTGGTGGCCGGCCGCACCGGCAGCACCTGGGGCCTGGGCATGCTCGCGAACGGCGGCGACTGTGCCGACTGCGATCACGGCGACGCCGCCGACCGCATCGCCTTCATCACGCCGCTCTTGGGCCACCTCTGGGCGCTGGCGTACGACTTCAGCGCCGTCGAGGCGCTGACCACGCGCCCGGGCGGGGCGCGCACCGTCGGCCTCGACCCGTCGACCGACGTGCGCACCATCACCTTCGCCGTGCTGCGCTGGCGCGACGACGTGGCGCGCGAGCGGCGCCGCCGCGCCGGCAGGATCACCGTCGACTACGGCGCGTACGTCTCCTACCGCTGGCAGGGGAACGACATCCCCGCCACCTACGCCGCCATCGTCGGCTCCAGCAGCCTCTCGCCGTCGCAGGTGATGCACCGGGGCTACGAGGCCGCCGCCATCGACGGGTGGCTCCGCGTGACCGCGCCCCGCTTCCGCCTCGAGTGGGAGGGGGCGGTGATCCTCGGCCGCGTGGAGCAGGCCTCGCTGCTGCCGGGGGCGCTCTTCCGGCAGCCGATCAAGTCGCGGCAGCTCGGCACCGCCCTGGAGAGCGAGGTGGGTCGGCCCGAGGGGCGGTTGGGCGCCGGCCTCGACCTCGGCTTCGCCAGCGGTGACCCGGCGCCCGGCTTCGGCGTCTTCCCGCGCGCCGGCCAGGCCGCGCCGAAGGGCGGCGACCTCGACGGCGCGCAGGCCGCGCCGCCGCGCGACCACCGCATCGACAACTTCCGCTTCCACCCCGACTACCGCATCGACCGGATCCTGTTCCGCGAGATCATCGGTGCCGTCACCGACGCCTTCTACGTGCGGCCGCACGCGCGCTGGCGCATCGCCCGCGTCGGCCCCGGGACCCTGACCGCGGCCGTCGCGCTGGTCGCCTCGTTCGCGATGTACGCCGCCTCGACGCCCGGCGGCAAGCAGCCGCTGGGCCTCGAGATCGACCCGACGATCGTGTACGCCGCCAAGGACGGGTTCCAGGCGGCGCTGGAGTACGCCGTGCTCTTCCCCTTCGCCGGGCTCGACAACCCGACCGCGGGGCTCGCGGCCAAGCCCGCGCAGCTCGTCCGGCTGCGCCTCGCCTACGTGTTCTAGCCATGCGACGCGCGACCCTCGCCCTCCTGGCCTGCTGTACGGCGGCGCTCGCGTGCAGCGACAACCTCACCCCGGCGTCCGACCGGCAGATCTACGACGGCGGCGGCGAGCCGCCGCTCCAGTGCGTGCCGAACCTCGACGGCCGCATCGACTCCAACGAGCTGCAGGCCGCCATCGGCGTGCCCGCGACGTACCTCGTCTCGCCGCAGGGGGAGGAGCGCCCCGTGGACGTGGTCGGCGAGGTCGACGGCGCCGGCAAGCGCGTGTGGGACTGGTCGGCGAACGCGCCCACCGATCAGATCGCCGTGCTCACGGCCAGCGCGCTCACGGGCAAGTGGTACGCCGCCTCCTTCCCGAGCGGGCAGTTCGTGACGCCCTCGGACGCCGCCGGCTCGCTCGAGGCGGTCTACGTGCACGACGAGCAGGCCTTGTGGCTCCTCGGCTTCGCCTCCGCGGTGGAGGCGCCGGCCGAGGGGAAGACGCTGGTCGTCTACCAGCAGCCGGTGGCGCTCTACCGCTTCCCGGTGCAGGTGGGCGGAAGTTGGGCCTCGGCGGGCACGGTGCAGAACGCGACCATCCGCGGGCTGCCCTACGCCGGGCGGGACACCTACGAGGTGAGCGTGGACGCCGCCGGCACGCTCCACCTCCCCGACGTGACCTTCAGCCAGGCGCTGCGCACGCGCACCCGCATCACCTCGGAGCCCGCGGTGGGCGCGAGCGTCCAGCGGCGCCAGGTGTCGTTCCTGTTCGAGTGCTTCGGCGAGGTGGCGCGGGCGCAGAGCCGCGATGACGAGTCGGCCGGCGACTTCACCACGGCCGTGGAGGTGCGGCGCCTCGGGCTGTGACGCCGGTGCCGCGTTGCTGCCGCGGGCGCCCGGGCGCCCCCGCCGCAGGGAGGCAGGACCATGTCGGGCTGGGATCTCTGGAAGCAGGGCTTCGACGCGTGGGAGGACACGACCGCCAGGCTGCTGGAGACCTGGCTGCGGAGCCCGCTCCTCCTCGAGCCGTCGGGCGCCGTGCTCAGCGCGACCATGCGGCTCAAGGCCGCCTCGGACCAGGCGGCGGCCGCGTTCTGGGGGGCCCTCGGCCTGCCCACCAAGCGCGACCAGGAGCGGACGCTGCACGCGCTGAACCAGCTCGAGAGCCGGCTCCTCGACCTGGAGGCACGGCTCGAGACCGCCGCGGCCGCCGGGGCCGCGCTGACCGCCGGGGGCGCGCCGACCGCCGGGGCCGCCGGGGCCGGCCGGGGCGTGCGGTCGAAGGCTCCCGCCCGCCGGACCTGAGGAGGAGCGCCATGGACGTCACCCCGTACCTCGAGCTCAAGACCGCCCCGCAGGTGCTCTTCGACGCGCTCCCCGAGCGCGGCGCGCGGGTGCGCTTCATGGTCCCCACCAACGACGGCGACTGGCGCGCCGTCACCTACCACGGCCTCGCGCGCCAGGTGCGCGACCTGACGCTGTTCCTCGCCGGCCTGGGGCTGCGCACCGGCGACCGCGCCGCCATCTTCGCCCCCAACCGGGTGGAGTGGTTCGCGGCGGCCCTCGCCATCCAGGCGGCGGGCGGCGTCATGGTGCCGGTCTACGGCTCGAACACCACGGCGCAGGCGGCCTACGTGGTGCGCCACGCCGACGCGCGGGTGCTGTTCGTCGACACGGCGCCGCTGCTCGGCCGCGTGCTCGAGGCGTTCGACGAGTACGCGCAGGTCGAGCGCATCGTGCTGCTCGACGACGACCTCGATCCGGCGGCGGTGCTGGCCGAGCTGCGCGCGCGAGGAGCGTCGGCGCCGGCCTGGGCCGACGTGGAGCGTCGCGTGGTGACCTGGAGCCAGGCGCGTCACGGCGGCGCTGCCCGGGCCGCCGAGGACCCGCAGGCCCTGGACCGCCTGCTCGGGGCCCTGTCCCTCGACCAGCCCGGCCTCATGCTCTACACCAGCGGCACCACCGGCAACCCGAAGGGGGTGCCGCTCACCCACCGCAACGTGGGGCAGAACGGCCAGGACTGGCTGATGTGCAACGCGCCGCTCCTCGACGAGGGGCAGGTGGACATCCTGTGGCTGCCCATGAGCCACATCTACGGCCTGGGGGAGGCCAGCCTCGGCAACACCCTGGGCTTCGTGACCTACCTCAGCGATCCGGTGCGGGTCATGGCCAGGCTCCCCGAGGTGCGGCCGCAGGTCTTCATGAGCGTGCCCTCGGTGTGGGAGAAGCTCGCCACCGCGGCGCGCGCCGAAGCCCATCCCGAGCGGCGCCGGCGCAAGCTGCTGGAGCTCACCGGCGGCCGCCTGCGCTTCTGCCTCTCGGGCGGCGCGGGGCTCAAGCGCGAGGTGAAGGAGCTCTTCCACGAGTGCGGGATCCTCATCATCGAGGGGTACGGGCTCACCGAGTCGTCGCCGACCCTGACGCTCAACCGGCCCGACGCCTTCCGCTTCGACTCGGTGGGCCGGGCCCTCCCGAGCGTGCAGCTGCGCCTCGCCGAGGACGGCGAGATCCTGGCGCGGGGCCCGAACGTCTTCGCCGGCTACCACAAGGACCCGGCCGCCACCACGGAGATCTTCACCGCGGACGGGTGGCTCAAGACCGGTGACATCGGCCGCCTCACCGACGACGGGTTCCTGCAGATCGTCGACCGCAAGAAGGACATCCTGGTCACCGCCGGCGGCAAGAACGTGCCGCCGCAGAACATCGAGCTGCGCTTCGCCGCCGACCCCTTCATCGCGCACCTGGTGGTGCACGGCGACGGCGAGCGCTTCCTGGTCGCCGGCGTGTGGCTCGACGAGGCCGCGGTCAAGGCCGCCCTCGACGAGCAGGGCGTGACCCCCGACTCACGCCCGGCCGCGATCGAGGCGCTGGTGCAGAGGCGCATCGACAGGGTCAACGCCGAGCTGGCGAGCTACGAGACCATCAAGCGCTTCCGCGTCATGGGGACGCCGCTCACCGTCAACGACGGCCTGCTCACGCCGACCCTCAAGGTGCGGCGGCGCCAGGTCTACCAGCAGTACGCGGCCGAGTTCGCCGAGCTACACCGATGAAGGGCCCGGGCCATCCACCCCGGCCCCCTGGCCCCGCGCTCGGCGGCCTCGCCCGGCTCCTCCAGCGCGCGACGAAGGCCCCACCCACGGTAGGCGCCACGCCCACGCGCGTCGTGCACCACGAGAACAAGTGGCGCCTGCTGCGCTACGAGCCCCGCGCCGGGGGGCCCTGCTACCGCACGCCGCTCCTGCTGGTGCCCTCGCTCATCAACCGCCACTACGTGCTCGACCTGATGCCCGGCAAGAGCTTCGTCGAGTACCTGGTCGGGGCGGGGCACGACGTGTTCGTCATCGACTGGGGCACCCCCGGCGACGAGGACCGCCACCTCACCTTCGACGACATCGTGGACGGCTACCTGGGGCGCGCGGTGCGCGTGGCGGCGCGCTACGCCGGTGTACCCGGGGTCCACCTCCTCGGCTACTGCCTCGGCGGCACCCTCGCGATCATCCACGCCGCGGCCCGGCCCGAGCGCATCGCCTCGCTCGCGGTGCTGGCCGCGCCGGTGCGCTTCGGCGACGAGGGCCTCCTCTCGGCCTGGACCCGCACCCGCAGCTTCGACCTCGAGGCGCTCGTGGCCGCGCTCGGCAACGTCCCGTGGCAGCTGCTGCAGTCGGCCTTCCACCTGCTGCGGCCGACCCTCAACCTCTCCAAGGCCGTGCACCTGCTCGACCGTGCCTGGGACGATGCCTACCTCGACGGCTTCTTCGCCCTCGAGACCTGGGGCAACGACAACGTCGCCTTCCCCGGGGCGGCCTACCGCACGCTGGTGGGCTCGCTCTACCGGGAGGACGCGCTCGCCGCGGGGACCCTGCGCCTCTCCGGTCGGCCGGTCGCGCTCCGGAGCATCACGTGCCCCACGCTGGCGGTCACCTTCGAGCACGACAACATCGTGCCCTGGCCGAGCGCGGCCGCGCTGCTCGACGCCGTGGGCGCGACCGACAAGGAGCGCATCCACCTCCCCGGCGGGCACGTGGGCGCGGTCGTGTCGCGGGCCGCGTCGCGCACCCTGTGGCCGCAGCTCCAGGCGTGGTGGGCGGCGCGGGACGGCGCGTCGGACGTCAGCACGCCTCGCCGGCCGCGCAGTCGGGCCGCGACCTGAGCCCGGCGGTGGCCCGTGTCAGGGTCCGCTCGCCGATGGCGCCCACGAAGGACCGTCCGAGGCGGCCGTCGGGGTGCACCAGGTAGGTGGTGGGCAGCTGGTTGACGCCGAACCGCGCGGCAATGGCCTCGTCGGCGAGCGCCACCTCGAAGTTGACCCCGTAGCGTTCCGCGAAGGCGCGCACCTGGGCGGCGCCGCCCGAATCGAGGGCGACGCCCACCACCGTGACCTCGGGGTGGGCCGACTGGAAGCTCGTCAGCTCGCCCATCTCGGACCGGCAGGGCGAGCACCAGGTGGCGAAGAAGTTGAGCACCACCGGCCGGCCGCGCAGGGCCGCCAGGTCGGGCCGGCCGCCGTCGAGGGTGGGGAGGACGAGCGCCGGGGCCGCGGTGCCCGTGGCCAGGCCCGCGCTCCTCTGCGCCGCGAGGGAGAAGATGACCGCCACCGCGGCCGCCAGCACCACGCCCTGGAAGAGGCGGGTACGCCAGTTGGAGCGCTTCATGCAGGGTGGGAGCCAGGGGGCGGGAAGAGGGTTCGCGGCGGCGGGAGACGGCCCCGTCCGCACGGCGCCCCATCACGGCGAGCGCGGCCGGCCGCGGTCCACGCAGGCAACAATTGGGTGGATTCGTTGCACGTGGACCGCGCGATCACGGGAGTCGCCGCGCGACCAGGATCATGTGGGACCCGAGTTCGTCGCCGGCCGAGAGATGCCGAGAGATGAGGTGGGGCGCCTGCTCGCCGGGTATCTCGCTTGACGCCCGCCGCGCGCCGGCGGATCCTTTGAGGAGAAGGGCAATCGCGGAGCTAGGGGGAGGCGCATGAAGCGACGCGCGCCACTCGGGGTCGGGTTCGTGGCCCTGCTCGTTGTCGGCGCACTGGGGTGCGGGGGCTCCGACGCGCAGGTGGGCAATGACTCCGGGGTCGACGTGGCAGCCGACGTGGTCGCCTGCACCGGCTGCGGCGCTCAGGGGTGTTGCGACGGAGCGTGCACGGACACGTCAAGCGACCCCAGCAACTGCGGGAGCTGCGGCCATGTGTGCCCGGCCGGATGGGCGCCGGCTTGCGTCATGGGGGCCTGCGGCTGTCCCGACAACGCCGACGAGGCATGCATGGACGGCAGGCTCTGCTGCCCCGGGGGCTGCAGCTACATCTGGACCGATCCGGCCAACTGCGGTGCGTGCGGCGAGCCTTGCGGCTCGGAGGGGGCGCCCGACTGCGTGGGTGGCGCGTGCGTCTGCTGGGCCAACAACGACTCGCCGTGCGCGAGCGGCCTGGCGTGCTGCAGCACCGGATGTTTGAACCTGCTAGCGAACACCGCCAACTGCGGCGAGTGCGGGAGGACGTGCCCGCCGCAGCAGAGCTGCGTGAGCGGCGAATGCAAGTGCGGCGCTGCCGCCTGCGCCGACGGAGAGACGTGCTGCAGCGCCAAGTGCGTCGACCTTGACACGAACCGTGCCGCGTGCGGCAGCTGCGACCATCCCTGCCCGGCCAACAACATCTGCGTCGGTGGCTCGTGCGAGCCGTGCCCGACGCCCACAGTCGAGTGCCACGGCGTCTGCGTCGATCTCGGGTCGGATGCACAGAACTGCGGCCGCTGCGGCCTCGCGTGCGACACGGGAGTCACCTGCGAAACCTCGACGTGCTGCACGCCGGCGAGCATCTGCAACGGGGTCTGCACCAATCTCCGGACAGATCCGGCCCACTGCGGGGATTGCGCTACCGACTGTAGCGCCGCGGGGACCGGCCCCAACTGCGTCGCAGGCTCCTGCTCGGGCACGTGCGGCTTGCAGGCCCGGTGCAACGGCGTCTGCACCGACGCCAACACCGATACCTACAACTGCGGCTGGTGCGGCAACGTCTGCGTCCCGGGACCCGCGCCCGACTGCGTGATGGGCTACTGCGCGTGCGCCGCGTACTCTGGCGAGCCGTGCCCGTCGAGCCAGACCTGCTGCAGCAACGGCTGCAAGGACCTGCTGACGGACGCACGCAACTGCGGCGAGTGCGGCAAGAAGTGCACGGGTCTCATGGCCTGCACGAACGGAACCTGCACCTGCGACGGCGCGACCTGCACCGGCACGCAGATCTGCTGCTCGAACCAGTGCGTCGACAAGAACACGGACCCGCACAACTGCGGCTTCTGCGGCAACCAGTGCGCGAGCGGCACCTGCGCGGACGGCCTGTGCTCCGGCACCAACAACTGCGGGCCGGGGGGAACGCCCTGTCCCTCCGGTCAGACCTGCTGCCCGAACATCTGCTGCACGACGTGCCTCGGCGGCGTCTGCATGGACGGCTCCGACGCCGGTACGTAGTGCTCAGAAGCTCGGCACGAAGGACGCCATCAGGCACCAGAACCGCCGGCACTCTCGCCGAAGCACGAGGGAACGTTTGTGCAGATCGGTTCCATGGAATAGCTGTACGGGAGTGACCGAGGGTGTGTGGCACTTCCCCTCGCCTACGCGCACCAGCGCGCGTCAGGCGGTCAAAGCTCCAAACCCGTCCTCACCGCACACACCGCACCCGGGCGCTCGGGCCGCTGTACCACGCGGTGCCGTCGGCGAAGCCGACGCCCCACCCGAGGGGCGGAGCGTTGACGTAGGGCGACGACGACCAGAAAAAGTCCGAGGGCGTGCTTGGAAAAGCCACCGGGTCGATAGCCGGGTTGTCCCGCCAGTAGTCAACGATCGAGACCAGCTCGATGCGCGTGGGCAGGCGCCAGCCCGCGACGCCGCCGTCCGTTACGAGGCCCGCGCAATAGGCTTTGGCTTGGTCCCAGTCGTAGGTCCGGCCGGCAAGGTGCGCTGCCACTCCAGGCTCGTCACGGTGTCCGTGACGGTCTCGGCCGTCGTCGTGTAGATGGAGCAGGCGCCCGCGTCGGGCGGTGGGCAGGCGGGCATGGGCCACTGCGCCCACCCGACCGTCGGGTCGGCGTCCGGCTGGAGCGGGCCGTCCTCCTGGAGCGGGCCGTCCGACACCGGCAGATCCTGCGGCGCATCCTGGGGACCATCCCAGCGCGGGCCGTCGTCGGGGGGCAGCGCGCCGCCGTCGCCTGCGACAGGCGAGCTGCGGTCGGGGCAGCCGCCAAGGAGGGCGGCGGCGAGGCACACGGCAACAAGAGCCGCGCCGGAGCAGCGCGCGTTCATAATGGCAGACCATCCCGGCTTAAGACCGCCCCAGGTCCGCGGGGCCGGCGCCGGGAGCCACGCGCGACCGCGACGGCGAGCAGCAGGACGATCGCGCCGGCCGAAGCGGTAGCGCGCGAACCGACCTCGCAGGCACACCCACGGCTCCGGAGGCCCACGACGCCGCCGTCGAGGTGAGCGGAACCACCGTCGTGCTGGGTCGCGCCGCCATCGTGCTGGGCTGCACCGCCATCATGCGGAACTGCGCCCGCGTCCTGCTGGGCTAGGCCACCGTCACAAGGCACATCAGCCCACTGCGTGCACGTCGCCGGGTCGTTCGCGGCCTTGCAGGTCCCGAGGGATTCGCAGCGGTTTGTCTTGAGGTCCTGGTAGGCGCGGCAAGCGGTGTCGAGGCCGCTGCACGCGATCGTACCGCAGGCGTCATCATCGGCGAGCGTCTGCGCGCACCGCCCGGCGCCGTCGCAGACGGAGCAGGTGTCGCAGGAGCTGCCAGCGGGGGGGAACGCGCACTGCTGGCTCACGCACGTCCCCGCGCACGCCCCGTTCCCGCCTGCGAACCGGCACTCCTGGCGCGGGTCCTGGTTGTCCGGAACTGGCAGGCAGGTTCCCTCATGACCAGAGAGCTGGCAGAAGTGGCACGGCGAGTCGCACGCCTCGTTGCAGCAGATCCCGTCGGTGCAAAAGCCCGACTGGCACTCGACCGCGGTCGCGCATGGATCGCCGTTCGCACGGATCATGATGAAGACGTACGCGGCGCCGCCGGGGCGATTGTTCCAAGCGCCGCCGAGGGCCGTGTTGCCCGAGACCGACACCGAGAGGCCGAAGCAGTCGTCGACCGCGCCGTCGCTGGCGAGCACCTTGGCCCCTAGGGACCATACGGTGTCACTGCGACCGAAGACGTAGGCGGCACCGGCGTTGGGGTTGATATAGTCCTGGGGGGCGCCGACGACCGCCGTGTCCCCCGAAACCGACACCGAGTCGCCGAAGTAGTGCCATGCGGCGCCGTCACTGGCGAGGAGCTTGGCCTGCTCGAACCACGTAGTGCCGCTGCGGACGAAAACGTATGCCGCGCCGGTGCCGGAGTCCTTGTTCGAGGCGCCGACGACCGCTGTGTCCCCCGAGACCGACACCGAGCCGCCGAAGCAGTCATTGAATGCGACGTCGCTCGCGAGGAGTTCGGCCTGCTGGGACCACGCGGTGCCGTTGCGGACGAAGACGTACGCGGCACCGCCGGGGCTCTTGCCCCAGGCGCCGACGGCCGCCGTGTCCCCCGAGACCGACGCCGAGAGGCCGAACAGGTCGCCTCTGACGCCATCGCTGGCGAGGAGCCTGGCCTGCTGCGACCACACGCCGCCGCTGCGGACGAAGACGTACGTGGCGCCGATGGAGATGTTCTCGTTGGGCGCGCCGACGACTACGGTGTCCCCCAAGATCGACACCGCCTGGCCGAAGGAGCGCCATCCGGCGCCACCGCTGGCGACGAGCTTGGCCTCCTCGGACCACGTAGTGCCGCTGCGGACGAAGACGTACGCAGCGCCGGTGCCAGAGTCCTTGTTGTTGGCGCCCACGACCACCGTTTCCCCCGCGACCGACACCGAGTGGCCGAAGAAGTCACTCGCCGCGCCGTCGCTGGCGAGGAGCTTGGCCTGCTCGGACCAGGTGGTGCCGCTGCGGACGAAGACGTACGCGGCGCCGGTGGCGACGTTATTCGTGTAGTCGCCGACGACCGCCGTGTCTCCCGAAACCGACACGGAGCCGCCGAAGCTATCGTTCGCGGCGCCGTCGCTGGCGAGGAGCTTGGCCTGTTGCGTGACGATGAGGGGGTCTGCCGAGGCCATCGCACAATCGAGCGCGGTCACGACGACGACGAGCGCCCCAACTCGTCCCAGCATCCGGCACCCCTCACATCCAGTGTAGCGCCCGTGAGGTCGTACCGACAAGCAAGCCCGGCCGCCCTGCGGTGGTACGATGGTGGATAGTCGGCGTCGCGTTGGCCCTTGGGACGGGGATGCGTGGTTCACTTGGTCACCCCACGCCACGCAGGCAGGCTTCCGCCACCCTGGACAGTTTACCTGGGTGGCGCCAACCGATGTGAGGTCTCGAGTGAGGCCCGAAGGCGCCCCGACGAAATCGCCCGCAACGTGCAGCAGCTGACGGCTTTTCAGATTTTCTCGTGTACTAGACGGGTTCGGCCGCTCGAGGGGCCATGAACTGCACGCTACGGGCCCTGGCGGCAATCTGTCACACGTGGGTGGCGGCGCCAACGCTCGCAGCCGGCACCGCGTCGCGGAACGTGCACCATCCTTCACTACGGGCCTTAGGCGCCGCACGCCGCTCAGCAATGCAAGGTCACTTGTTTGCGGCGGCCCGCGGCCCCGGCCGAGTTGTTGATGAGAACGGGCGTATCCGGGAACTTGATGGCGGCCCGCCGGCACCGCGGTCACCGGCGGTTCGCGGGCCCGCGCAAACGAGAATGCCGTGGTGGGGTGGAGCGGAGGGGGACCGCGGCGCCGCCTCAGCGCCGGCGGCGGACGAGGAGCAGCGCGAGGCCGAGGAGGGCGAGGAGGCCGCCAGCCGCGGGCGTGCCGTTGGCGCGGCAGTCGCAGCCCTTGCGGCCGCCCCCGCCGTCGCCTGCGTCGTCGCCGGTGCCGGCGTCGTCCTGCGGCACGGCGGCGTCGTCCTGCGGCGCGGCCACGTGGGTGATGGCGACGCTCTGGAGCGTGCCGCCGGCCGAGCCGGTGCTCACGATCATGAGGTAGTAGTCGCCCGGGTCGAGGAGCTGGGCCAGCTCGCCCGTGAACCTGGCGTTCTGGTTTTCGCCCGTGAGCGCGAAGTCGTAGTCCTTGGTGGCCGGCGGGTCGGCGGTGTAGTTCCAGGTGATGGGCGCGCCCTTGCGGACGTAGACGGAGTAGGCGGGCGTGCCGCCGCCCATGAAGGACATCACGCCGCCGCTCCAGTTGAACTCGACCCGGAGCGCCTGGGCCCGCCCGGCGAGGTGGTACTTGAACTGCAGGTAGCCCGGGACCGGGGTCATGCCGACGGTACCGGTGCCCTCGGTCATGAGGATCGGGCGGGGCCCGGTGTAGTCGATGACGCGCCGGCAGTCGATCAGGTTGGCCGCGGCGAAGTAATCGTGCGCCGTGGTGGCGGCGGCGCCGCCGAGGGCGTCGCCGAGCTCCGCCTCGACCGCCGCCGTGGCCACGGTGAAGCTGGCGTCCGAGGGCAGGGACACGAGCGCCGCGAAGACCGGCGCGTCGGCGTCCGCGCCCAGGTCGTGCCGCACGCTCCACACGGTCCAGGAGAAGGCCATGCTGTCCTGGTGGGCCTCGCCCCACAGGACGTCGGGGCAGTAGTACTTCCGCTCCAGGTCGCGGATGCCGCCCAGCTCGCCCGCCGCGTACTCGCCCGTCTGGCCGTCGCCCGAGATGAAGGCCGCGAAGATGTCGGCGAAGCCCTCGTTCAGGCCCGTGGGGGCGGGGTCGAGCCCCTGCTCGTCGAAGCCCGGGCCCATGAGGTTGCAGGTCGAGTCGATCACGGCGTGGGTGAACTCGTGGAAGACGACGTCGCCGTCGTAGGCGAAGTCGGAGCCCTCGCCCTGTCCGAAGACGATCGAGGCCGGGCGGCTCAGGCCCGGGATGAGCTGCCCCGGCGGCATGAACATGGCGTTGGGGAACGCGTACAGGACGCCGTTGGGGTTCGTCAGGTTGTTGAAGTCGAGGCCGCCCGTCGTGTAGTCGATGGGGATGCGGAAGTTGACCGTGGCCTGGATCGGCTTGTGGTCGAGCTGCGTGAAGGCCGGGTTGGCGAACGCCTGGAAGTACGAGTAGGCCTGCAGCACGTGGTAGTACATCTGCACCTCGGAGAAGGGATCCTCGTCGGCCGGCGTCGTGGCCGGGTCGGGGCCCCACGCGTCGGTGGCGGGCGGATCGTAGAGGTAGTCGCCGTTCCCGTCCCGCACGACCGTCGAGAGCTCGTCGCACATGTGGACGTTGAAGGTCTGCCCGAGGAAGGTCAGGGGAATGGTGTTGTGGTTGTCCTTGCAGTTGACCACGTTGACGTACGGGTTGGAGAGCGCGTCGGCCGGCTGGCCGGCGTTGGGCGCGCGGCCGGGCAGGGCCACCGTCTGGAGCGTGCTCTTGACCGGGTTCCACTGGTAGACCTTGCCCTGATCCGCGAAGCGCACCAGGTTGCGCGCGGTGAGGAGCGCGCCGCGGTGCGCGTCCACGCGGAAGAGGAGCGACTCGGCCAGCACCGGGGTGGGCGGGAGCCGGAACTCCCACGCCAGGCGCAGGATCCGGTCGGGGCCCGGCACCCACACGAGGCGCACGGCGGCCAGGTCGAAGGCGGCGGCGCGGTGCGGGGCGTGGCGCCCCTGGAGCAGGCCGCGGGCGTCGCCCGGGGCGAGGGACGGCGTCGCGGACGCGGACGGGTCGACGCGCACCGGCGAGCCGAGCACCATGCGCGCGCGGCCCCGGTCGTCGAGCCGCACGGCCACGGAGGCGTCGGCGACCGGGACGCCGGCGTGCTGCAGCTCGAAGCGCACCACCGCGCCGCGGTCCAGCCGGCGCACGGTGGCGGCTCCGAGCAGGCCCGGCTCGACCGGGGCCAGGTCCGGCGCCGACCGCAAGAGCGCCCGCGCCGCGGCCTCGGGCGCGAGCGTCGTCGGGCCGGAGAGATCGCCGGCCACGAACGCGGGCCGCGCGTCCGCCGGATGGCGGTAGAGGACGGTGTGGGGGGCCGCGGTCACGGCGAGGGGGAACAGGCAGAAGACGAAGGCTAGTCTACGCATGGATCCTCCTACGAAGTCGCGCTCGTGCGGCACGTTGGCAGAGAAGAACAGGTGGCGCCAGAAGAATCGCACGCGGCCGTCGAGAACGCGGCGGCGAGGAACGCCGGGCGAGAGCGGAGAGGGTGGGGGAAGGGGGGGCCCGGGGAGCCCGGGGTGCTCGGGGGCCTACTCTTCCAGCGTGACCGCGCGCCCCCTCACCGTGAGGCGGCCCCGGTCGGGCGGCTGCTGCGTGGCCACCGGGACCATCTCGAAGCGCACCTCGGTCGGCGTGATGGCGAGGCGGAGGTAGCCCCAGACGGGGACGCCGTCCGGCACCTTGTGCGTCGCGCGGTAGCCGCCCTTCACGCCGAGGCACGCGTTCGGCAGCGGCGGGGTCGGGCCGAAGCGCTCGCCGCGGGCGGGGCCCTTCAAGGCCCGGCCGGGCGCGCCGCCGCCGCCGACCACGAAGTAGAGCACGGGCGGCAGGCCGTCGCGCTCGCAGGTGTAGCGCTCGTAGTTGTGCACGTGCCCGACCAGGACCGCGCGCAGCTTCTGGCTCCGGTCGAGCCAGTGCTTCAGGGTGCGGCTCCGGCGCTCGGCCGCGGTCCCGAGGGGGAAGTCCCACAGCGGCCGGGCCGAGCCGTGGGCCGAGCTGCGCGTGTAGATCGGATGGTGCAGCAGCACGAAGACGTGCTGCACGCGCGCGTCGCGGTCCGCGGCCTCGAGGTGCTCGCGCACGAAGCGCAGCTGCTCGTCCCACTCCGGCAAGGTCAAGACGTCCTTGCGCACCCGGACGCCGCCGAGGTCGTCGAGGTTGTTGCTGTCGAGCACGATGAAGAGCGCGCCGCCTTTCAGCACCGAGTACCAGCGCGGCCCCTGCGGCGGCCGCGCCTCGGGCTGCACCTCGGGCAGCGGGCGGCCGAAGGCGTCCCGGCGCGGCAGGTCGAAGGCGCGGAAGTAGCCCTCGAGCGCGCTGCGCGAGCGCAGGAACAGGTGATCGAAGTACTCGTGGTTGCCGAGGACCGGGTAGAGCGGCACGCGGGCCGCGCGGAGCGGCGCCGCGTCGGTGGCAAAGCGCTTCCAGGCGCTCCGCGAGGCGCCGCGGTCGACGTAGTCGCCGGTGTGGAAGGCGAGGTCGGGCTGCTCGCGGGCCACCGCCTCGAACACCGCCTTGACCGGGCCGGCCGGCGCCCGCTCGCCCATGAGCGGCGGCCGCGTGTCGCCGAGGATCACGACCCGCAGCGGCGCGGCCGCGGCCGGCGCCGAGGCCGGCGCGGCCACGACCCGCCGCGCGCTGCCGGCACCGATGACGACTGCCGCGACGAGGGCCCACCGCCCGAGGGAGTGCATCAGGCTACTCTAGCACCGCCGTGAGTCTTGCGGCCGCGAAGTCCCAGTTGAGCAGGTGGTCCACCTCGGGGCCATCGTGCATGCCATTCCCTCGCGTTCGGGTGTGTGACGTTGGATGGCGGAGAGGCGCGTGTCGGTCCATCTCGTGACGCCACCGAAATGTGGGTTCGCGCCCCCGCTGAGGTTGGCGGCCCTCACCCGGGACCCCCGATCATTCCCTGATCCAGACCAGCTTCTCCATGACTCTGGCGTCACGGGTGGGTGTGATCAGGGGTCAATACCAAGGAAACTGTCGAATAAGTCCAAATAGTTAAAGAGCTGAAGGGAGACGTACCTACACCTGGCGCTGCGCGCCGCTACCATGACAACAAGGTCCTACTAGTCAAAGGTGCGACACTTCGTGCGTCGAAAAAACTTTGCGCATATCCAGGGTTTACAAAGAGCCGTGGCTATGGTACGCGCTCTGCATGTTTCCGCCGGCGCACGAGCGCTGGCTTCGCGGAGCGAGTCATGACACGCAGGGTGATCCTCCTTCTCTCCTTCCTCGTTGCGGCTCCATCCTTCAACGCGTGGGCCCAGGCCGCCCCGACCGCCGACGTCAAGGCCGCCAGGGCGGCACTCGCGCCGGACGCCGAGGACGACCCCGAGGGTCGGCTGGTCAAGAAGTACCCGTTCCGCGGCTCCATCCTGGAGTGGGGCCAGGGGCTGAACGCCCTCGCGCTCGACCGCGGGGCCGAGCAGACCTACAACCCGAACTACAACTGGCTGTTCCGCCTCCAGCCGCGCTACTACGTGACGAAGCACCTCAACTTCCGCCTGCGCATCGGCCTCGCCATCGAGTGGACCAACGCCGACGACACGACGGCCTATCACCAGCCCTTGTGGGAGGACATCTACTTCAACACCGTCTACTCGAACCTGGTGAAGATCCCGGTCCTGGGCATCGAGGTCTCGCCCAGCCTGCGACTCGACCTGCCGACGAGCAAGGCCAGCCAGGCGCGCTCGCGCTACCTCGGCATCGGACCCGGCTTCACGATGCGCCGCGAGTTCAAGCTGCCCCGCGGGATGGAGCTCAACCTCGACTACGCCTTCAGGTACATCAAGTACCTCGACAAGTACTCCACGCTCCAGTACGACGCGCCGACCATCGTCACCTGCAGCGGCTCGGAGGGCCAGGACTGCGGCCGCTTCCTCCACAGCGGCGGGCGCAACCCGAGCATGCAGATCGGCAACATCTTCGGGCTCGAGTGGGCCATCACCAAGCGGTGGAAGTTCGGGGGCCAGCTCTGGATCGTGAACCAGTTCCTCTACCCGTTGACGCCGGGCAGCACGACGCTCGCCGGCGGGACCACGCTCGAGGTCCCCGCCGATCCGAACTTCAACGTCAACATGCGCGCGTCCATGATCTACCTGTTCTCGATCGACTTCGAGGCCCACCCGGCCATCACGGTCGGCCTCGGTACGTACACCTACAACCCGCAGCTGCGCGAGGACGGGCGCTACCGCGCGCCGTTCTTCAACCGCTACACCGAGCTCAACCTCACCACCACCATCAACCTCGACCGCGTGGTGGCGGGGATTCACCGGCGTGTGAAGCCGTCGGCGCAGTAGGGCGCCGGCATTGAAAGCTTTGGGCTCCCGGGCGGCCCCCGGCAGCCCCAACTCAAGGAGAAGGGTATGAGGAAACACGGAATCCTGGCCGCAGTGGCGCTCCTCTGCTTTGCCCTCGGATGCGTCGAGCAACGGCCGCCCATCAACCGGGTGCAGGCGAACGCGCTCGCCAAGTCGTTCTTCGTCGGTGCCGACCTGCACGACATCAGCGACGATCCGGAGTTCTACTTCCGGACCCAGGTCGTCGACGTCGGCTACGGCGCGGCCCAGGACGGCCTGTTCACGTCGAGCTGGGCCCAGGCCAACGTGTCCCGCATGAAGTGGGAGATCACCGAGGACTACCTGAACGGGCGCCTCGCGTACGAGCGGATCTCGGACACGGACGACAAGGGGAACGTGATCGACGGCACCTACGTCGGCGGCACCAAGACCGACGGCTCCGTCAAGACGAGCAACGACGGGCAGATCGTCGCCAGCTTCAAGGTCCTCTCCCACTTCGACATCAAGCGGGCCTACAACCCGACCACGGGCGAGCCGCTGAACGTCATCGAGGAGAACGCGACGGACCGCCCCTGGTACGACCGTGAGTACATGCGCGTCGACTGGGGCGCCAACTACGCCACCGACGCCTACGACTTCGACACGCTGTCGCTCATGGGCATCTACGGCTCGATCGAGTACGAGCCCCTCTCCTTCTACGTCGCCGATCCGAACGACACCAACGCCCCGCACTTCGACACCGAGCAGGGCTACTTCGACGTCACCACCAAGGCCTTCGCCAAGCCCAAGGACATCGACCTGTCGTCGCTCGGCTGGGGCATCGACAAGTTCCCGGCCTGCATGCTCCCGGGCGAGTTCGCCGGCGGCACCCAGCCGTACGGCAACTGCAACCCGGTGGAGCTGACGCTCCGGCACTCGTTCCGCCGCGTGGTCGACAACGACTACGAGCCGATGATCTCCGACGGCCTCCGCTTCCAGGCCTACGGCCACTGGGCCGTCTCCAACATCCGCTTCGGCTACGACCGGGTCTACGGCATGGTCGACAACAAGTGGTTCCGCTTCATGTCGCGCTACAACCTCTTCGAGCGCAGCCACTACTACGCGGACGCGGACGCCATGACCGGCGAGATCCCGTGCGCGACCAACGCGACCACGGTCAAGCCGACCGGCAACCCCAACGCCGACGCCAACCGCGACAGCCAGAGCCTCGTTTTCAACCCCGATGGGAGCGTCAGCCGCAACGCCGATGGGAGCCTCGCGCTCGTACCCGGCCGCAACGGCACCGCGGACGAGTGCGAGGAGGTCACCGCCAGGACCAACTTCGCCGGCTCGCAGTGCGACACCATCAAGGCGAAGTGCACGCTCCCCTACGCCGCCCGCAAGACCAAGACCATCCCCTGGTACGTGAACGGCAACGTGGACGAGGACCTGTTCGAGGCCTCCATGTGGGGCGTCCAGGAGTGGGACCTCGCCCTCAAGACCGCCGTGCAGACCGCGAAGCTGGTCGAGTGCCGCAAGACCGGCGGCGACTGCGACAACTTCTTCCCGATGTTCCGCGGCCAGATGGAGGACTACCAGGACGCCGTGGACCTGGGCCGCGAGTACGAGATGTGCCAGCGCCGCGAGGGCTGGACCAGCCCGGGCTGCGGGTCGCTGGTGGACTCGCTCGCCGACCAGCTCCGCAGCGAGCGCGGCGGCGACGACTTCAACGTGGGCGCGATCGCGACGATCGTGAAGATGCCGCACATCCTGGTGCTGTGCCACAACCCGGTCACCGAGGGCGACAACCCGGCGTGCGGCGCGGTGGGCCTGGCGCCGCGCTTCGGCGACCTCCGCTACAACCACGTCAACCACATCCAGGTGCCCCAGTCGCCGTCGGCGTGGGGCATCTACACCGACTCCGAGGACCCGATCACCGGCGAGAAGATCGCGGCCGGCATCAACATCTGGACGCACATCACCGACATCTACTCGCAGAACGCGATGGACCTCGTCCGCTACATGAACGGCGAGCTGAAGACCACGGAGATCACCAACGGCGACTACGTGTGGAAGTGGGTGGACGCCCAGAAGGCGAGCGCCGGCGGCCTCGGCACCCCGACCCTCACCAAGCGCGCGGTCCACGAGCGCCTCGCGGCCGTGACCGCCCTCGACGCCGACCAGTTCGCCGAGGTCGCCGCGGCCGACTTGGATCCCAAGCTCCGCGCGGTCCTCAACCGGGCCCGGTCGCACGTCGCGGACGTGGCCGTCAAGGCCGACGTGCCCTCGCCCGCGACGGCGGAGCGCTACGCGCGCATGAACCAGGCGCGCGGCACCACGGTCGAGTCGCAGCTCCTGAACCCCGCCATGCTCCAGATCGCCGGCATCACCGGCGACGTGCCGCTGGCCGGGACGGTGCTCAACTACGCCTCGCCGCTGGCGCTCAACAACCCCAAGATCCGCTCCCAGATGAAGCAGATGAAGGCGCTGGGGCTGGCCAAGCGCGGCAGCTGCGTGATCATGGAGAACGAGGCGCCCGAGCCCTCGGGCCTGACGGGCCTCGCCGACATCATGGCGCAGAAGTTCCCCAGGCTGCAGGGCGAGACCGGCGAGCAGCAGCAGAAGCGCTGGACCGACATGTGGCGCTACCTCCGTCGCAAGTTCCACTACGCGGTCATCGGTCACGAGATGGGGCACTCGGTCGGGCTGCGCCACAACTTCGTCAGCTCCTCGGGCGCCCTCTTCTACCGGCCGCAGTACTGGCAGCTGCGGACCCGCAACGGCGCCGTGACCAACGAGTGCGGCGAGGCCGTCGCCGACGGCGCCACCTGCGTCGGGCCGCGCTACTGGGACCCCCTCACCACGGAAGAGCAGTCCGGCATGATCTGGACCTTCATGAACTCCACGATCATGGACTACCCGGGCGACGTCACCCAGGACCTGATCGGCCTCGGCATCACCGACTTCGCCACGGTGCGGTCGGTCTACGGCGACACCATCGCCTACTACTCGTCGCCCGAGATCCAGGCCGACAGCGCGCTCGGCGGCGGCATCAGCGACGTCACCGACACCTTCGGCGGCCTCGCCGGCATCAAGTACTCGACGGGCGTCGGCGACGCCAACGCCCAGATCCACTACTCCCAGCTCCAGAACACCTACAACGTCATCTCGCGCTGCTACAACATCACGCCCCGCACGCCCAGCTGGTGGGACGAGACCAAGGACGGCCCGTGGGACCCGACCCTGGACGGGATGATGGTCAAGGTCGACGGCCAGTACAGCAAGTGCCGGCAGATGCCGGTCGACTACGCCGCCTGGAAGGACCTCGAGGGGCAGCCGGTCGTCGGCGAGAACACCGGCTACGTGCGCGCCCGCGGCGGCACCATCATCAAGATG
>JACRCY010000298.1 GCA_016218785.1 Deltaproteobacteria bacterium | reverse complement strand
GGCCACGGGTGAGCAACTGCAGGAGCAGCTCAGCGTGATCGTCTCCGAGAGGGAGCTTCCGGACGTGGAGGATCCGGTCGCGCTCGTTGCGGCGATCGCGAGTCGCAAGCTGCGACTGCTGGCAGACGACCACCGGCGGATCATGAGCGTCCAGGTGAAGGCCGAGGGTGGACGAGCAACGGTGCAAGCAGTGACCACGGCGCGTCTGCGTTGAGCAGGAGATGGCTGATGCCGCGCCCGTCTCCGGCCGGCTGCTGGCCGCCCGGGGTGTAGGGCAGCTCGGGCCACAGCGACAGCGGCAGCAGGCGGCGCGGCGCGCCCTCGTCAGAAGCGCAGCGCCAGGCGGAGCACGGCGCCTCCTGGCTGCGGGGTCAACAGGTCCCAGCGCACCCTTGTGGCCGTTGCCCGCACGGCGACGACCACGGTCAGCTACGAGGGCCGCAATACCAACACGCTTTCCGAGTAGTCGTCCTGGGACCTCGGCCGTGCCATCGACGTGGCCGACTTCGCCAGCTCCATCTTGATCTCCTCGCCGACCTGCCACCCGGCCCGCTCCGCCAACTCGCCGTAGAGATCACGTCCGGCAACAACGTACTCCACCGCGGAGTCGCTGTCCGCTCCGTTGGCCTTGACCTCTTGAAGCCTCCGGTGCGAGTAGAACGTGTGTTGCGACGCGACCACCATGAGGCAAACCCCTCGCTGGTCGATCCTCGCTCGAAGCGCGCGGAGGAACTTCTCGACGTCAAGCAAGTAGCGCCAAGTCGGGACCGCCTTGCGCTCGAAGCGCATCGCATCGCGTTGGGGGTCGATCTTGTCAGAATCGGAAAGCAAGTAGGTCAAGAGAGAACGGCCCGCGGCCGGCAACGAGGTCGGGTCGAACTGGCCCTCGTCGCGCTCAAGCGTAGCTCCCATGAACTTCTCTGCGTCCCAGGCTTCCCCCAGTCCCGTGACCGACAGCGCCAAAGCGCGCGACGATGCGTAGTGCTCCCGACCTGACGAAGCCGGCAGGTACGGAGGGCTCGTGATGCACCCTGCGACGTGGGCGCCCGGGCGAAGCCCGGCCAGGGTCGTGGCGTCACCCTGGTCGGCGGTGCTCTCCCCGAAGCGCACGCCGATCGTGCTCTGCAACCAGTCGAACACGTCACAAAGGGCCAGCGTACTAGCGACCTTGCTGCGAAAACGGTCGAGGATCGGCTGGACGACCACCTCGATGGTGTACTTCCCGTTGCCGACGCCGATGAAGCGGTAGCGGATCTTCTTGGTCACCGCGTCACTGAGCAAGACCTCAAGCATCCCGGGGTCGCGCTGGCGAAGTTTGTCTCGCACCGCGACGAGCGAAGCGAGATCCGCCTCGATCTCTGGCAGGAATGAGGTCCCGTCGCGCAGGTCGCGTCGCGCCAGCTTGTTGCGCAGTTCGTCCGACAGGTAGCTCCTCCCGTTCGTCCTCCTCCGAGCCCAGTTGAACAACGGTGTGTGGGACGCAAGCTCGTCGAGGATTGCTGTCAACGTCTGCCGGGTCGTCTCCCGCTCCCGGGCGAACGGCTCCACCTTGCACCTGGAAACGAGCGCGGAGAGCGGGTCGACGTCGAACCCCGCGCTCCTGTGGCCGAGTAGCGACGCCTCCAGTAGCGCCGTGCCGCTCCCGCTGAAGGGGTCGAGGAGCACCCCGTCCCCAAGGTCATCGCTGAACACGTTGAGGAGGGCATGGACCATCCTCGGGAAGAACTTCGCCTTGTAGATGTGCAGGTCGTGCGTCAGTGCCAGAGTCGTCTTCTTGGACATCAGGGCGGTGCGGACCGCGTTCGTGCAGGGACTTTCCCTGCCCCGCAACAGGAAGGCGAGCATGCAGTCGAGCTTGGCGCGATTGTCAGCCGATGGCGTGCCCACGAGCTGCGAAGCGTACTCGGTCAGCGCCGCCACGGTGACCGCCAGGTGAAGCGTAGGGGAGTGCGACTCCAACAGCGGTGACGGTGCTTCGTACGCCTTCGGCGTCGAACAAGCGATGTCTTGTAGGAAGGTCGCTCGCCGCGCAACGCGCTCCAGCGCCGCCACCTCTGCGAAAGCGCAGAAGCCGACAGGGGCATCTTGTCGCGTCATCGACTTGATGCGCGACTGCACCTCGCGCGGTAGCTTGGCGAATGGCGTCGCGCCGCAATCCCGCCACGATCGCAGCAACCGCACGTCACTCGATCGCACCAGCGTCTTGAACTCCCTCAGGGCAAGCTCGACGTCGGACGCGACCCCGATATTGTGTCGAAGGGTCGCGGCCAGCAGGCAGGAGTGCTCTATGGGTCCCATCCGCGCCTCACGACGTCCACGGCTCGACCAGCGTCTTGTCCAGCGCACCCGAGATCATCGCGGCGTGCGCTCGCTCGAAGTCGAAGATGGGCTTGAGCGCCGGCTCGTTGACGACGGGCCGGTTCAACGCGACCAGCGCCTCGAACAAGTAGTGCAGCCTGTCCCGAGCGACCTTGGAGTAGTCCTCCTAGGCAATGACGTACTGGTCCCTGGCCCAGCGGACGTCCAGCAGGCGTTCGAGGTACTCGGCCCACAAGTTCACAGGGTCGAGGTTGGCCAGGAGCGCGGAGTACAGCGCCTTTCGGCTGCAACGGTCCTTGTAGTAGGCGCCGTACTTGAGGAGTTGGTACGTGCCCTTCTTCATGTCGTCGGTGCGTCCGAGCCCAGGCTTGGTCTTGTTCGAGTCGATCTCGTCCCCCCACCCGTTCGTCAGGTAGGCGACCCCCTCGAGGCGGCCGGTCCGCTCCGTCTTCGGCACGGCGAACGCCTCGAACAGCTCCGCCCAAGCCGACAGGTAGTCCAAGAAGCCGTCAGTCCCCGCGACGAACGCCGTGGCGGGCTCGTACGGCCACGTGGGATCGGTGGCGCGGCCGAGGGGAACCCTGGTGTCTCGGTGCGGGATGAAGAAGTACAGGTCGGCGCTCTCGTGCTGAAAGTCGACCAACTGGTGGAGCGTGTACTCAATCGAACCGGCGTCGGTGTCCTTCCTCATGGACCGGGGCAAGTCTGCCGCCACGGGAAGCGTTACCAGTGGGGACGCCTTGATCTCGAACAGGACCGCCAGGTCTCTCGAGAACGCCACGGCATCGACCGAGTGTGACTGCTTCGTCACCATCGCATACTTCAGCGGCGGGTCGCAGGAGGCGAGGACCGGGACGAGTACCATGCCCATGAGGCAGCCAGTGATCTCGCCGATGTGATGGCTGGCTGGCTTGTGCTGCGCTCCTTCGATCCGGGCTTCGAGGCCAACCTTCAAGCAGCAGCACGGGCACTGCTTCAGGAACGAATAGAACACCCTCGCCTGGGTGCCGGGCGAGGTCCCCCCGCCGCCGTCCTTCTCAGCGTTGCAGTAGATCCACTTTGAGTCGGTGATGCGCCCCTGGTGGACCGCGCAGTACTCGACGTTGGTGACGTAGTCGAAGATCGCAGACAAGACGATGGAGAACCGCGCTCCGCCCACGCCGAGCCGGCCCAAGAACGGGTCCGACCCCCAGCGGGGCGACCCCTGGGAGCGGACGTAGGATCGCAGCATCGTGCCAACTAGGCGCCTGGCGCGCACGCCATCGAGAAACTGCGAGTACGTCAGATCGACCGTCAGCAGACGAAGGAGATCCCGAATCTCAGCTTCAGCTTCGCAGCTAGGAAGGCACGTCGAGCACGGCAGCTCGTCCAGGGCTGGATAGGCCAAGTTCTCCGACGCCCGCGACGCGCCTGAGCCTTTGGCTGAACGGTAGGTGCTGCGACGTCTTCTCACGGCGCGTAGCTTACCATGGCGGCCCGAGCCGCGCTGGCCGGACAGGAATCGAGCGGCGGCGTCGCGGCAGGTGAAGGAGCCCCGGCCGGGCGCTCGTCCCGGCAGGGCGGCCGGGAGCCTGCCTCCGGAGCCCGCCGGGCACGACACGGCGCGGTTCGCCTGGTCGACCAGCGCCTGGAGGCCCTCCGCGTCGCCGGTGAAAAAGGGCCGGGGTCGTTTCCATCCGATCTGGGTCCGGTGAGGCCGTGTGATGTCGATCACCTGCCCAAGGTGGTTCGGCTGCAACGACCCAAGCCCCACCTGGCTGGCCGAAGTCCCTGTCTGACAGGGCCTCCGTTGTCCTCCTCCGACCAAGAGCCCTGGAGGAGGAAGATCGAACGGGCGCCTGGGCAACGTCCTGGGCCGCCTCAGCGGCCGGTCTTGCCAGGGCCGACGCTAGGACCCGACCCGAACCGGCTGTCATACGTGCGGCTGATGCGGGTAAGGACGGCGCCGTAGTCCCTGAACGTCCGATCGTAGTCTACCCACTTGAAGGGGTAGGGGGCTTCGTTGGTGGCGCGGTAGCGAAGGAACAGGAACTCGTCGAAGGCGGGGGCGGCATCGTTCCTCAACCGCTTCTCGGCCTCGGCCGCCTCCTGGAACGGATGCGCGTACTTGCTTCCGTCGGTGGGGAAGGCGCGGGTGCCCTCGTACCCGATGCAGTGGTCAGCGTGGTTGATGCCCACTATGCCGACGCAAATCGGGTTGCCGGCGCCCCGCTTGAACTGAGCGACCTGACCAACGAGGTCATTCCGCACGCGGTCGATCTGCTTGATCATCGCCTTGGCGAGTATCTTCATCTCGGCGCCGATCTCCACGTTCGCGATGGGCCCGCGACCCACGGCGAAGCCGGGTTCGACGACGGCGACGATGTTGGGTATCAACTCCCCAAACGTGCCGTCGCCGCGTCGGGCGACGATGCCCTGTCGCCGGTTGGCCCGGTTGAGCACCCACTCGCGCTCGGAGATGCGCGAGCGCAGCAGCTTCGACTTCCCCACCGTGAAGAGGTCCTCGTACAGGTAGCAGGCGACGAGGTCCCCTTGGTTCGAGCTGCGGTGCAGGTACGGCTTGCCTGCGAAGAGTTCGCGGAACGCCTCGAGCAACTCGTACTTCGGCGCCACGCGAGTCATGGCTCTCGCTCGAAGGTGACGTGCTGGCCGAACTCGAGCTCGGCAAAGCGCTGGTGGGCCTCGCGCCAGTACTGCTCCGCTATCTCGTAGCCGATGCTGTTCCGGTGGGTGGCGGCGGCGGCGACGACGGTGGACGCGGTGCCGAGAAACGGGTCAAGGACCGTGTCCTCGACGTAGCTGGACATGCGGATCAATCGCGCCGCCAGCGCATCGGGGAACGGTGCCGGGTGCCCGCGCAAGCGGGAGGCACCGGGGATGTCGCTCCACACCTGGCGCATGGAAGCGTCGTACTCGTCGGGGGGCAGCAAGCTGGCGGCCCGTTGAAGGCCCGTCGGCTTCCGGTACGGCCCGGCCTTCTTGAGACGCAGGATGAACTCGACGTCGTTCTTCACGACGCCGTTCGGCTCGTAGGGCTTGCCGAGGGCCGCTCCCGAGCCTCCCACCTCGGTAGTGGCGTTGGCGATCTTGTGCCAGAAGATCGTCGCCAAGCCCTCGAAGCCGATCTGCCGGCAGCGCACGAGGATGTCGGCGTGCAGGGGGATTACCTCGTGCCGGCCGTACTTCCGGCGCGAGCGGCACACGTCGCCGACGACGATGCAGAGCTTGCCGCCGGGTATGAGCACGCGCATGCACTCCCGCCACACGCGATCGAGTTCGTCGAGGAACCGCGTGTAGTCATGCAGGTGGCCAAGCTGGTTCTCCCCGTCGGCGTAGGTGACGAGATCGAAGTAAGGGGGAGAAGTGACGACCAGGTGGACCGACTCATCGGGCACCGCGGCGAGGCGGCGCGCGTCGCCCAGCACGATCCGGTGCGTCGTGCGAAAGGTGTGCCGCGCCATTACCCGCTTGTGGATCTGGAGCTTCGCGGCCACGGACGGCTCGCGTCCGTTGAGGTTGACGATCCCCACCTCGGGGTAGACGGCTCGGTCCTCGCGGGCCGTGTGAACGAGACGACGCCGACGATGCCGCACCTTCGACGGCCGACGAAGGCGCGCCACCTTTGCGAGTTCCTGTTTCCGTCGTGTCTCAATGGCCACGGCAGCACTCCTGCCCGAATAGTAGGGGTGAGCGGACCCGGCGCGCAACACGAAACCGTGGGCCTGAAAAAGCGGCGCCGCAGGCGGTCGCCGAAGTCCCGGGCCGGTTGCCCGAGCGCCGCGCCGACCTGGGCGCCGTGGTCGGCGAGGTCGATGCCGACCACAGCGACAGCGGCAGCCGCTGGCGCGGCGCGCCCTCGTCAGAAGCGCAGCGCCAGGCGGAGCAGGGCTCCTCCCGGCTGCGGGGTCAACGCGACCCGGCCGCCCTCCCCGAGGCGCAGCACCAGGACGACCCCGGAGGCCACCGCGAGGGCCGCGCCGGTGCCGACCAGGATCCCGCCGGGCACCTTCGTCTGGTAGTGGTCCGGGCACGTGACGCCGGGAGGGGCGCTGCACGTCCCCCGGCCGTCGAGCCAGAGGAGCGCCCCGCCCGTCGCCGCGAGCACGAGACCGACACCCAGCCCCACCCACCGCAGCCACGCCCGGGCTCCGCGTCGTGGGGCGGGCGACGGCGATGGCGGCGCAGTCGCCGCTCCCACCTGCACCACCACGCCGGGCCCGGGCGCGCCGACCCGGAGGAAACGGCCGAACGACTCCAGCGTGGCGCGATCGGGAGCCGCCGGCTCCAGCGTCACGAAGCCCGCGCGCACGGTCCGGGCGCTGTCCACGGCCACGACCGTCCCCATCAGCGCCGGCCGGCCCTGCTGGGACCCGACGCCGACCAGGATCACCTCCCGCGCCCCGAGCGCGCGCCCGAGCGCCGTGGCGTGGCCGATCTCCAGGAGGGTGCGGGCGTCCGCCTCGGGGTAGGCGAGCGCTGGGTGGGCGTCCCGCGTGAGCGCCGAGTCCAGCTCCAGGTCGAGCACGAGCTCCTGCTCACCGCTGGCCACCGGCACTTCGTGGACCCGGCCGGGGCGGTCACCGGTCTGGGCCACGATGCGGTAGCGTCCCGGAAAGACGTCCGGCACGCGCACCGGGCTGCGCCCGATGTACTCGCCGCCGATGAAGACGTGCGCGCCCTCGGGCCGCGTCTGCACCTTCAGGGTCCCGCGCGGCTGCCCGTCGAGATCGGCCCGCACCCGCCGATGGAAGGCGATCACCTCCGGGCTGTAGCTCCGCGGCGACGGCTCGCGGCCGGGCACCGCCCGCAGCACCTCGGCCATGACCATGGCCGCATCGCGCGGGCGGCCCGTGCGCAGGTAGGCGTGCGCGAGGGACAGGCGCGCGCGCTCCAGCGCGAGGCGCGCCCGGCGGTCGCGGCCGAGGAGCGCGTCCCGGGCCGCCAGCTCGGCGGCCGCCCGGTCGAGCGTCTTGATGCAGGTGCCGAAGTCGTGCCGGACGAACGCCTCGTGGCCGTCGTCGACGGCGCGGAACAGCGCCGCGGCCTCGTCCTCGGTGGCGTCGCGCGCCACGCCGCCGAGCCGCGCCGCGATGCGGGCGTGGAGCGCGGGCCCCTGGAGCAGCGGCCGGTCGCTGGCCGCGCGCACGACGTGGGAGAGATAGAGGTCCATCTCGATCGGACGGTCGCCCGCGCGCGACTCCAGGAGGAGGTCGGGCTCGGCGCCGGCCGCCCCCCGTGCGACGAGGCACAGGGCGAGCGCCGCGAGCAGCCTCACGGGTGCCACTCGAAGGCGCCCATGTCGGGCGCGGAGCCGTAGGGCCGCGGGTAGCCGTCGAAGTCGAGGGCGGGGGCGCCGAGGGCGGTGGCGACGTCGATGCCCGGGGACCCGGGCATGTACCGATAGTCGCCGGTGCTCGCGCTCATGAAACTCGGCGTCTGGTTGATGTTGCCGACGCCGGTGATGGCCTGTGCGACGTTGGAGTAGGTGGTGGAGCAGTTGGTGGCGCTCACCTGCGTCGGAGTGTTGAACCACACGACGGCGTTCACCACCTGCGCCGGGTCGGCGCACAGGATGCCGGCTGGCGTGGCGGCCTTGGCCGTGTTGGAGACGACCGTGTTGTTGATGAACGAGGTCCCCGTGCGGGGCGTCGTGATGCGCACGCCGCCGAGGTCCGCGCTCGCGGTGCCGTTCCTGGCGATCACCGTATTGGTAATGGTGGAGGTGCACGAGATGAGGTCGAGGCCGCCGCCGGGGTTGGAGAGGAGCTCGCTGCGGTCGATGCTGAAGGTCGCATAGCCGCAGTACGCGCCGAGCGCCGCCAGGCCGTCGACCTTCACGTTGCGCAGCGTGAGCTGGCCGCCGCTGGTGATGGAGATCCCGGCGAACACGGCGCCGCCGCCGGTGAGGCGCAGGCCGTCCACCTCCACGTCGCTGGCGTCGGTCACCGAGAGGCCGGTGCTGTCCGCGGCCGTGGGCACGATGCGGGCGCCGCTCTCCGCGCGCAGGCGGAACGCCCGCTGCCACACGGACACGGCCGCGTAGACGCCGGGCTTGACGTACACGTAGCGCTTGAGGCCCAGGTTCGCGACCGCGTAGCTGATCTCGCAGTGGGGATCCGCGAGCGTGCCGGCACCCGGCCCGGGCGTGGGGCAGCTCGGGCCGATGGCGTCGACGAACAGGATGTCGGCGTCGACGACGCACCTGCCGGTCCCGCGGTCACAGAAACGGGCGCACTGGTCGTCGCTGGTGCACGGCACGCAGGTGGACGTCGCGAGGTCGCACACCGGCGTGTCGACCTTGGCGGCGCAGTCGGTGTTCTGCCGGCACTCGACGCAGCTCCCGTTCGAGTGGCACGCGGGCGTGGCCGCGCTGCGCGCGGCACACTCGGGGGCGTTCTGGCACGCGCGGCAGGTCTGCGCGCCGCAGATCGGCTTGGTCGCCGTCGTGCAGTCCGTAGACCCGACGCACTCGACGCAGTGCCCGGTGAGGTCGCAGGCCGGCACGGCCGGGTCGCGGGCGGCGCACTCCGCCGGCGTCTGGCAGCCCCGGCAGGTGCCGCCGGCGCAGATCGGCGTCGCCGGGTCGGTACAGGCGCCCGACGAGCCGCACTCGGCGTCCCCCGTGGTGCCGTCGGTGGGCGCGTCGGTTGTCCCCACATCATCCTGTCGCGCGTCGACGGCGGGAGCGTCAGGAGCACCCCCGTCATCCGCGGGCATGCACGTGTGGGTGGCGTAGTCGCACCTCGGCCACCGCGAATCGGCGCACGCGTGGGTTCCGTCACAGTAGGTGCTGGTCGGCCCGGAGCAGCCGCCCACCAGCGCCACCCCGAGGGCGAGAGTCGTCGCGCGGAACATGGGTCCTCCCAGATACGAACCACGGGCAGACTATCCGCATACCGTCGGTGGAGTCAAGGAGCCCTACCCGAAGGTCAGCACCGTCGAGAGACGCGCTCTGCTCTCGGCCGGCACGACCTCGACATCGGGCAGCTCGGGCACGACGGGGCCGGCCGTCTTCTCCCAGGCGAGGCGGACTACCTGACCACCTCCCATGTCGCATT